>DXOJ01000466.1 GCA_019412865.1 Bacteroides sp.
GGCGAGATGCATATATGCATTTCCAAACCATCTTCTCAGCATGAAATCATTAGACTTGTTGAGCTTATTTGTCCAATAAAATATCATCTTCAATTATTTCAAAAATACAACAGAGATAAATATGTTTTATTTTCTAAATTATGCATATAATCCCAATACTGCTGCTACCAACAGGGCATTGGCCTATTTGAAGGGCTTGTCAGAACTTGGCATTCAGACAAGAGTGGAGTTCTTCCTTACGGATTCTTCAAAGAGTAAGATTTCACAGGACTACCCAAACCTTGATATACATTATCGTTGGGATAAGTGGTATTACATAAACCACAAGTATCTGAAGCATATCTTTTATGTGTTCTCTTTGCTTATTTTCGTATTGAATTTGAAGAAGGGAGATACGGTGTATATGTATAATATGGCAGACGCGCTCCATTTCGTATTAAAGCGCAAAGGAATCAAAGTATTTGTTGAGAAGACAGAGCATCCAAGCATGTATCCTCTGGGTAGCCATTCATTCCATCCTTCGATGGAGATGTATAAGGCTGATTGTACAAAGGCGTCTGGTATTATTACTGTTTCTACTTCATTGGTGAAATTCTTTGTCGAAGAGGCTGGAGTAGAAAAGGGGCGTATTAAGATCGTCAACATGATTGTAGATGACAAGCGATTCTGCGGAGTTAAGCCAGCAAAGTATGAAAAACCCTATTTCGGATACTGTGGTACTATCTCCACCTTCAAGGATGGAGTAGATATCCTGATAAAGTCATTTGCTCAGTTCTGTTCAAAGCATTCCGGTTATCAACTTAGAATTGCAGGTCGATTCGGAACCGCGGAAGACGAGAGAATAATAACAGGATTGGTTAAAGAGTATGGTCTTGAGGAGTCAGTTGTTTTTGTTGGATTAGTATCTGCCGCTGAAATGCCATCTTTCCTTATGGGGGCTACCGCTGTAGTGCTTTCAAGACCGGATAACATTCAGGCTCGAAACGGATTTCCTGGTAAGTTAGGTGAATATCTGCTCTCTAAATCAACAATAATCGTCACGGCCGTGGGTGATATTCCGCTCTTCGTAAAAGACAAAGTGTCAGGACTCATCGTTATACCTGATGATGTTGAGGAGTTTGCTGCAGCTCTCAATTGGGTAGTAGAGCATCCTGAAGAAGCTACAAGACTAGGAGTCAGAGGCGAACAACTTGCAAGGGATCACTTCAACTATATGACAGAGACGAAGAAACTGGTTGATTTTATGGGCATTTAATAAGGCAGAATTTATGAAGACCATACTATACGTATTTCATTGCTCTACAATAGGTGGCGGCAGTTATTGCCTGCTGAATGTGTTGAAGAATCTTGATCGTTCTCAATACAAGCCGGTTGTATTGCTTGCAACACAAGGTTCTCTTGTCGAAGAAATCAACAAATTGGGTATTGATGTTCATTTCTTGAATGATCTGGATTCCGTACCATATAACTTACCATTGCTGAAGAGAAGCACAATTGCTAAATACAGAAAGGTAAGCGGCTCCATAGATGGCTACAAGGCAAAATTGAAGGAGATAAAACCTGATTTGGTTTATATCAACTCAATGATGCTGTATCCTTATCTGAAACCAGCACATGAATTAGGTTACAAAACTTTGATTCACATCCGTGAGCACTGGTCGTTTAACGAACATCGTTGCCAATTACGAAGAGCCCAAAATTATATTCGTAAGTACTCCACTTATGTGCTTGCCATTAACGAGTTTGCTTCTAAGCAAGTTCCTGGAATTGATGGTAAAGTCTCTATTGTTTACGACTGGATAGATCTTAGCCAGAGATACAAAGAACTGCCTTTTTCCAACTACTTTAGTGAAAATTTAGATGGTAAGAAAGTACTGTTATTTACGGGAGGTTCAGCACCCAACAAAGGCGCAAAAGAGGTAGCGAGAGTGTTCTCAGAGCAACTTACAGATACAGATCTCAGATTGCTTATGTTAGGAAATTCTGTAAAGACTTTTGAGCTGACTTTGAAGAATCGCATCAAGATGTTCTTGTCAGATAAGCATATTATGGGATTCTATGCATATGAGTTGAATAATATCGTAAAAAAAGACAAGCGTATCGTATGTGTTCCTAATGTGTATGAAATCAAACATCTCTTGGATCAGTGCTACTGTCTTGTGAGCTTCTTCACAATTCCGCATGCAAATTTGGCAATGGCAGAATGTATAGTCAACAATACCATTTCATTGGCAGCTAAGACAGAGGAGTCTCAGGAATACTCCCTTGATGGGAAACTCGCATTCCTCTACAAGATGAACGATGAGCAAAGCTTTGTTGACGCTTTTTACCATCTTAAAGCTGAGCACGATATTATGAAGGAAAACCTCCAAAAGTATTCACATATTATCCGCGAGAAATTTGATAAAGATGCAAATGTAAAGGTTTTGAATGGAGTTTATAATAAATTGTTGAAGTAACATGAAAATCGCTACTATAGGATACCTTCACGGTAGTGGAGGGGCAGAGCGTCAGATTATACTCTTGTCAAATGAGTTGGCTCAAAAAGGACACGAAGTGCATTTGGTCATCCTAAATGAAAACAAGGCTCCATATTTGATATCTTCATTAGTCATTGTACATGATCTTACTGCGAAAGAAGGAACAGGAAATTTTCGTTTGTTAAAGCGCTTTTGGGCTCTGAAAAGAGTATTAGGCTCATTGAAACCGGATGTCACTATAAATTACAATCTTCAAGGAGCGTATTTTTCTTTGTTGATAGGCAGGGAAAACAGTGGAAAAATCCTTTATTCCGAAAGAGGTGATCCGTATGACAGTGAGTATTCCGGTTTGCTTGGGAAGGTACGAGATGTCACATGTAAGTATGTAGATGCATTTGTTTTTCAATCTGAGGGTGCTAGAGATTTCTTCCATCTTACTCCGAAACAGAAAGCTGTAGTGATCCATAACTCTGTGGCTGTTCCACAAGATAAGTATCCTATGCCCTTGATTCGCGATAATAGGATCGTAACGGTTGGAAGACTTCATCCTCAAAAGAACCCTTGGCTGATGGTTGATGCTTTTGCTCTTATTGCAGACAAGCACCCGGAAGTCACCCTTGAGTTTTATGGCGATGGAACTCTGAAGGAAGAAATACAGGCAAAGATTGATGGGGTTGGACTGTCTGATAGAGTACATCTTAATCCAAGCCGAAAAGATATTTTTGATTGTATTCGAACTGCTCGCTTGTTTGTGTTACCTTCTGATTTTGAGGGAATGCCTAATGCTCTTATGGAAGCAATGTCTTTAGGTCTCCCTTGTGTGTCTGCAGATTGCCGCCCTGGGGGAGCACGCACGCTTATTGAGGATGGGGTAAACGGGCTTATTGTACCTATGAGAAATCCTCAGGCAATGGCAGAGAAGATTGAGTATCTCCTCAATAATCCCGAACAGGCCGAAAGAGTTGCTAAAGAAGCTAGAAAGTTGGGTGAGACACACACTAATGAGTTCGTTTTTGGCAAATGGGATGAATTTTTAAAAAAAGTGATAATGTAGAAGGGGACAAAAACAAATCAATCTTGCAAGGACAATATTCTAAAGTATGAATAAGAAAAATAAAGATCATATTAACATGAACGTTAAAGTTTCTGTAATTATTCCAGTTTATAGAGTCGAAAAGTACCTCGACCGTTGTGTAAAGTCTATAGTGAACCAAACATACAGGAATTTGGAAATTATCCTTGTAGATGATGGTAGTCCGGATAATTGTCCTCAAATATGTGACGAGTGGTCTTCTCGCGACGAGCGAATAAGGACAGTTCATCGTGACAACGGTGGACTGTCCTGTGCCAGGAACACAGGGCTATCCACCGCTACAGGTGATTATGTAACATTTGTAGATAGCGATGATTGGATAGCTCTCGATACATATGAGTATTGTATGTTCCTTCTTGAACGTAATGAAGGTGCAAATGCTATCCAATTTGATGTTATGCTTACATCAGATGAGACTGCAATGCCTGCACAGGTAGAGGAACAGGTTGAAGTTTATGAAGGAAAGAAAATTCTTGAGTACTATATGGATTCCTCCACACGGAAAAGCGGAGGCTTTTCCGTGTGTAGATGCCTCTTTGAGGCATCTACAGCAAAGCGTTATAGTTTTCGGGAAGGTAAGATAAATGAAGATATGGATTATAAATTCAAAGTGCTTAGAGATTGCAAAAAATGGGTGGTATCTAATAGAGTGAAATACTTCTATTGGCAAGACGGTAATAGTACTTCTTCTGGAAAACTTAAAACAAGAGACTTTCAACTATATGAGGCTGCTGATGAGTTATATAAATTGTGTCAGCAGGAGTCTTATGGCAAAATAGCATATCTTGGTGAGGTAAAAAAAGCTCGAACTCCATTCTCTTTGCTTAGCAGAATAGCTATGTGGGGCGTTGCTGATTCAAATATTAATGAAAAGGATATTACTAAAAAGCTAACCAAGGAGCATAGAAAAAAACTGTCTATTTTGCTTAAGGCACCTATTCCTTTTAGTAGAAAAGTTCTCTCAATTATGTTTGCTATCAATTTTCCTATGACAAAGTGGTTGCTTTCTGTTACTAGGAAGGTGAATGCATAGGATCTTTTCGGCCCAATAAACTGAATGATTATGAGCTTAGAACAGAAAATTAACTATCAGCTGAATAAGTATCCAGTTGTTAAAAAATATATCAAGCGTGCATACCAGCTTGCCTGCTATGCTGTGAGCAAGAAGATTAAGTCAGAAGGACATATCATCCGTATCTCTCCTGACGATCCTATTCATGAGTACTTCTTTGGGTACTATGACAAGTCACCATGGGATGCAACTATGCGTTATATGATATGCATGAGAACGAAGGATACTTGGAGCGCTCCAGATCCTCTCGGTACTGCAGATATCCTTCTTATCGATACAAAAGAAGGGAATAAAGTTAAGCAAATTGCTACCACTCACACTTGGAATGTACAGCAGGGATGTATGGCGCAGTGGTTGGGCCCTGATTTCAAGTCTCGCATCCTATACAATGATATGCGAGATGGGAAGTATTGCTCAGTTGTATTTAATGTAGAGATTAAGGAGGAAAGAGTACTTCCTATACCTTGTTATACAGTATCGTCTGATGGAAAGACAGCTTTGAGCCTTGACTTCTCACGTCTGCACAGCCTTCGTCTAGGATATGGTTACGCAGAACTGCCAGAAGTAACAAAGGGGGTAGCTCTCCCAAATACGACCGCTGTATGGAGGATGGATATTGAAACTGGTGAAGTGACAGAGCTTCTGAAATATACAGACTTTGTAAACTTTCTGCCTCGTCTAGAGATGCAGGAGGAAGGTAGTGTGCATAAGGTGAACCACTTGATGTTCTCTCCTAACGGCAAGCGTTTTATGGTGTTATATCGCTGGTTTTGTGGACAGAGGAAGTATACTCGTCTTGTGACTTGCAATGTGGATGGCTCCAATATGTATGTGCTCTCAGACGATGATATGGTGAGCCACTGTTATTGGAAGAACGATAATGAGATAATTGCATTTGAACGCAAGAAGGAATTCGGTCCCGGATATTATCTAATGAAAGACAAAACTCAGGAATGGCAACATCTATGGGGTCAGCTAAGTAATGATGGTCACCCTAGCTATTGTCCTACAGACAACAATCTTGTTGTAATCGACTCATATCCCAATCGTGCGCGTGTAGCAGACTTAAAATTACTCAGAGATACCGATCCGGAGGGCAAGGATATGAAGGTGATTGCAAAGGTGTTTGCTCCATTCAAATATGATAATGATACACGATGTGACCTTCACCCACGTTGGAGGCAAGATGGTAAAGCCATTTGCTTTGATAGTGTCTTTGAAGGGCACAGGGGATTGTATATTGTAGGTCTTTGATATTATGAACAAATTAGCAGTTATATTACCTATATATAAAAATGACAAAGTGCCCTATGTGCGCTTGTCGCTTGACAGTATTCTACATCAGACATATAAGGGTGAAAACAAGCTCATTATAGGTGTTGATGGACCTGTTGGCAATGATCTCGCAGATTGTCTGAAAGAGTACGAGCAGAAGACTGATGTGTTTATACAGTGGTTTCCTGAGAATAGAGGTCTCGCCATTGTGCTGAATGCTCTTCTGGATATTTGTTTCAAGGAAGGCTATGAGTACATTGCTCGTATGGATGCGGATGACATTTCTACGCCAGATCGTTTTGAGAAGCAGATGGCTTACCTACAGATTCATCCGGAAATTGATGTAGTGGGTGGGGCTATTGAGGAGATTGATGAGAATAGTGAGAGCAGAGATAAGGTTATTGTATATCCAAAAGGACCGAAAGAGTGCTATGAATTCTTCTCACGCAGAAATCCGCATGCACATCCAGCTGTTCTTTTCCGTAAGAGTTTCTTCGAAAAATTGGAGAACCCTAACGCTAACCTTAACCCTAAAGTTAGGCTTGCTTATAAGAGCGAGAACAGGAGATGGTATCGTCCTGAATACCGCCAGAACCAAGATACGATGCTGTGGTTGGATGGTATGAGTAAGGGTACGAATCACGCTAACATTCCTGATGTAATCCTGCGTTTTCGTTTCACTAATTCACTCTTTAAGAAGAGGCGCAACGGATGGACATTTGCCAAGAAACAGCTTGCAGACCGTAAGATGATCAATAAGGCTCTTGGCTATGGCTTTGGTGCTACTATCTTTGGCTATATGATGTTTATCATGCTCGTTAGTCCTGCATGGGTGAAGAAGATTGTCTATAAATTATTTAGATAATAAGCGTCCGATTTTGCCCTCTTGCTTCAGAATCTAAACCATCAAGGTTTGCAACGCTTGATAGTTGTATACGTAATTATTTTTTTTATTGTTTTTATCAAAAGTTGAATTGCGAACCTAAAGAG
>DXOJ01000467.1 GCA_019412865.1 Bacteroides sp.
GTCGAGCACACTATTTTTATTGTTGTCGAGTTTAATCGGACAGCAATAATATTTTATGGCAAACAAACTGCCATATACTTACTTTGCCGACCAAATCATCGACTCCAAAGAACTGGATTATGCCGCATCGTTAAAATATGAATGGAACAGACGATTTAAGACTGTAAACAGCAACCTGAAAGCGGGTGTTCAATGGAAAGCAACAGGCAATGTGGGTGAAGGAGAATATTACAAAGACCCATCATTGGCTCCAAACGGTTATCGTCCCCGTCCTTACACTACTTATCCATATATGCATAATGTTTCGCTTTATGCAGAAGAAAGTCTGTCATTTCCTGTGGGAAATACCATGCTTAGACTGATGGCAGGGGTACGTTGGGAACATTTGTTTATCAAGGGAACGAAATATAAGAACCTGAATACTCTTTCACCACGTTTCAATGCCAGATGGCAGTTGAACGAACATATCGCTATCCGTGGCGGTTGGGGAATTACCGAAAAACTTCCCTCTTTCTATACCTTGTATCCCAAACAGGAATATCGGGACATACAGACCTTCGGCTTTTCCTATAATAAGATTGAATCATCTTATATATATTATAGTCAGCCCTACACGTTATTGCACAATGAAAACCTACGCTGGCAACGGAATCAGAACGCAGAAATCGGTCTGGACGTCAACATTGCCCGTACCCGGATTTCATTAGTCGGTTATTTCAACCGTACCAAGCTGCCGTATAAATACGCAAGTACTTATACTCCGTTCTCCTATGATGTGCTCCAATTGCCGGATGGATTCACTATGCCGACTAACCCGCAAATCAATGTAGATAACCAGACAGGGATGGTTTACATACGCGACAATGCATCCAGTTACTGGACTCCTATGGATGTCAAAGTGACCGACCAGACTTTTGTAAAGTCAACTTCTCCCGACAATGGAATGGACGTGATTCGTCGCGGAGCGGAAATGATTGTTGATTTCCCGGAAATTACTCCGATTCGCACGCAATTCCGGGTAGATGCCGCTTATACTTATACGAAATACATCGACAACTCTTTATCGTATTATTATCAGAATGGATGGTCGCACACCAGTCTTGCCAATCGTTCTTACCAATATGTAGGTATCTACGCCAACGGTGACAACTTATCGACTACCGCCAACGGCAAACGTACCCACTCGCTGGATGCCAATATCACAGCCATCACCCGTATTCCGAAAGCCAGACTGATTATTTCGTGCCGACTGGAAGCTTCGCTTGTGAAGCGTTCGCAGAACATTTCCGAGTATCAAGGAAAAGAATATGCTTTCAATGTGAGCGAAAGCAGTAATACCCAAACCGGAGGAAGTATCTATGACGGTAACTCTTATACTGCTATCTGGCCGGTAGCATACCTCGACCTGAATAATGAGATGCATCCTTTCACGTCAGCGGAAGCCGCAAATCCGGAATTCTCCTACCTGATACGTAAATCGGGCAATGCTTATACATTTGCTGCAGACGGATATGATCCTTATTTTTCTGCCAATATCAATATCACCAAAGAGATTGGAGACTATGTATCTCTTTCTCTCAATGCGATTAATTTCACCAACTCACGGCCTTATGTAAAATCTCATGCAACGGGTGTAAGCGCTCTTTTCACCCCGGATTTCTATTATGGACTTACTTGCCGTATCAAATTCTAACTATATGAAGCAATCCATCTACATATTATTACTGACAGTGACCGGCATCTTTGCAGGATGCACGGATATCGATAAAGAGAATCCGTATGACAACCAATTGCACAACCTGCAGGTTACCGCCGTATATCCGGACGGATACACGGAGCATCTCAGGGAAGGAGTGACCGTAAAGATTGAAGATGTCGACCGTGGAAATTCTTATAAGGCTAAAACCAACAAGAATGGAGTGGCACAATTCTCTCTGACCAAAGGTATATACCGTGTGCAAATCAGTGACAAAGACGGACAGGATATTTTCAACGGGTTAGCTGATAATGTAAAGCTGACCAGTAGTGATATATCATTTAATCTCCCGCTGATTCACTCCAGAGCTGGAACGATCATTATTAAAGAGATTTACTGCGGAGGATGTACCAAGTTACCGCTGGAAGGAAATTATCAGTCCGACAAGTACATTATCCTGCATAATAACGACTCGGAAGTGCAATATCTGGATAGCTTGTGTTTCGGAGCTCTCGACCCTTACAATTCACAAGCCACCAATGTATGGGTGACACAGGACGAAGCAACCGGAGCAACCATCTTCCCCAACTTCGCTCCTATCGCACAGTGTATCTGGCAGTTTGGCGGTACCGGCAAAACTTTTCCGCTTCAACCGGGAGAAGATGCGGTGATTGCCATCAACGGAGCAGTTGACCATGCGGCACAATATCCGCAATCTGTTAATCTGAACAAACCCGGATATTTTGTATGTTACAACAATGTTTATTTCCCGAACACGCAATATCATCCGGCTCCCGGCGATCAGATTACACCGGACCATTACCTGAACGTAGTGTTGAAAACAGGACAGGCGAACGCTTATACATTCTCCATCTTTTCTCCGGCCACGATTATTTTTAAAGCCAAAGATACCACGATACAGGACTTCGTTCTTAAAGAAGGCAGCGTCATACAGAAGCCGGGAAGCACCACCGAACGGGTGATAGCGGTACCGCTCGACTGGGTGATTGATGGGACGGAAGTGTATTATGGGGGTTCCTCCAACAATAAAAAGCGCATTTCCCCATCCATTGATGCGGGATATGTCATTCAAAGTGCCACGTACAACGGACGCAGTTTATACCGTCATGTGGATGAAGAAGCGACACAGGAAGCGGGTTATGAAGTACTGGTAGATACGAACAATTCTTCTACCGATTTTTATGAACGGGAAAAACAATCTTTGCATGAGTGAGATGAAGAAAATATATATAACAGGCCTTTGGGTCCTATGTCTGGCATCCGGAGTTTCGGCACAGACTTATGACATCATCGAACGGCGTAACTCCTGGAATGCCGGGACAAATGTCACAGGTATCATGACGGACAGTATTTCTGCTTCCTATGCCGAACTGTACGGAAAGAATAATCACGGTGATTTCCGCAACTATTACGAAGCAAAAGAAGCATGGAGTACCGGAGCGGTAGCAAAGTCCATCACTCATCTGAAAGGTTATTCGTTGACGGGTTCATTCTCCTTCGACCATACTTCCGGCAAGGATATGAGCGGTTCGATGTTCATCCACCCAGGATTTTATCCCGTAGATCTCTTGGAGTTCACGCCCGGACGCAAAGACTTGCAAACCTACGCTTTCATGGGTGGTATTGCAACTGATATTGCACCCAACTGGCGATTAGGAGGAAAGATTGACTTTGCCGCCTCCAACTATTCCAAACGAAAAGACTTGCGGCATACCAATTACCGACTGGATTTGAAAGTAGCCCCCAGCGTCATGTATCATTCGGGAGATATGGCAATCGGTTTTTCCTATATTCTCGGTAAAAACAGCGAATCAGTGAAAGCAGAAGTCATCGGTACAGCCGAAAACTCTTACAATGCTTTTCTGGATAAAGGACTTATGTATGGAGCTTACGAGGCATGGGACGGTAGCGGAATCCATCTTAGTGAATCGGGTGTCAACGGTTTTCCCATCAAAGAATTGTCGAACGGGGTAGCCTTGCAACTTCAATGGAAAGGATTTTACGGAGATGCTGAATACACATATTCTTCAGGTTCTGCCGGTGAAAGAGATGCTATCTGGTTTAAATTTCCCACCCACCGGATTACCTCCCATTTGAGTTATCATTTCAAACAGGGAAAGAAAGAGCATTTTCTGCGACTGAACCTGCAATGGTCACATCTGGCCAACAACGAGAATGTGATAACTAAAGAAACGGTGAACGGGATAACGTCCACTTACGTACACGGTTCCAATCGTATTTTTGAGCAGGATATTTTCTCCGTCCATCCTGAATATGAATTCATAAGTCCCCGCACGGAACTTCGTTTGGGAACGAATATATCAACATTCAGGCGACTGACCACACAGATGTATCCTTATGTGGCTTCGGAAAAGATGCTTTGCAGCCGGACTTATATCTCCAGTGTATTTCATCTGGGGAAACTCGACCTGAAAGCGGCTGCATCCTTTGCCATAGGAAACTTTACCGGGAAAAACAGGACTATGACAACAGATACGGAACCGGGTGATCCGCCTTATCGGCTGACTGATTATTACCATCTGAAAAATGAATATGCAACCGCCCCGCAGGCGACATTTCATCTCGGATTGCGCTACCATTTCAACTATGGAATTTATGCGGAAGTACAGGGTAGTTATACGCACGGTTTCAACCTGCAATATATAGATGGTTCGAACCGTTGGAACGAGGCTGTCCAATTAGGATATACTTTTTGAAAACAATGAATATATATCTGTCTCTTAT
>DXOJ01000468.1 GCA_019412865.1 Bacteroides sp.
TCCGTTGCAGGTATCTTCTTTTACTTGCCAGGCATAGTTATAGCCTTTCATATTTACCTCTTTATTGAGGGCGATTACATCGAGCGGACATGCCACTACACACAGGTTGCATCCTTTGCAACGCTCCGTGTCGACTACGATTGCTCCTTTGATTTTTGCCATAATCTTTATTTTATTACGTTATCTTTGAGTACGGTTATTGATTAAACATATCTTTGTGGTAGAAATTGAGGATATCTATTACCATTTTCCTGGCCTGAACGGCAGGGCTGTCCGGATTGAGTTCGATGGCATACTGGTAATTGTCCAGTGCCCGCTTCCAATCTGCTTTTTTTCGGTAGGCATTTCCCCGTAAATAGTAAAGAGTATCTTTCTCTTTTTCGACAGAAGTGTCCTGGAGAAGCTGGTCCAATTGCTTAATCGCTGTGTCCACATCCCCCTGATTGATAAGCTCTTTTAGGTTGTCTATTTGCTCCATTTCTTTCGTCTTTCGGGATTCTGAAACGCAAAGATAGTTTTTATTTGTGTAAATGGGGCAAATGAAGACGGAAATTTACAACGTTTGGACTTTATTGTATATTGTATAGTAGAGGCGGATTATCCTCTGATATGCTACACGCTCTTGTCATTATTAAGCAGGCAGTGAAGGGGAAAGGGGTAGAAAAATTCTTGATGTTAGCTTGTTTTTACTGAAAGATACGGTATTTTTGTGCAGAATTAAAAAAGAACAGACTATGCTAGATATTATTTTGATTGTAATTGGCGTGCTTTGTATGATAGCTGGGTTGGCGGGTTGTATCCTTCCGTTTCTTCCCGGTACTCCCATTGCTTATTTAGGGCTGGTCATTCTGGATCTTACCGATAAAGTGCAATATACTACAACACAATTAATTGTGTGGCTTTTGATTGTGGTCGTTTTGCAAGTATTGGATTACTTCATGCCGATGCTGGGGAGCAAGTATAGTGGCGGTAGTAAATGGGGAAATTGGGGATGTATTATAGGAACTCTTGTCGGCCTTCTTTTTTTGCCTTGGGGAATTATTCTTGGTCCTTTTCTAGGAGCGGTGATTGGTGAATTATTGGGAAATAAAGAGTTTTTCCAAGCACTCAAATCCGGTGTAGGTTCATTAATCGGATTTATATTCGGAACTTTTCTAAAGTTTGTTGTTTGCGGTTATTTTTGTTATCAGTTTATTGTGGGGTTGGTGCGATAAGTACTTTCCTTTCATAACCTCATATACAAGAAACTCTGATATCAGTATAAAAATAAAGCTGCCCTTCAAAAAGAAGAACAGCTTTACTCATGTTTGATTTATCTTCAGGCTTTATTTTACAGGAATCTTGTCAATACGGTTCTGATGACGGCCACCGTCAAATTTGGTAGAGAAGAACTCTGTCAAAATCATATCCGCTTCTTCAGTGTTGATGAAGCGTCCCGGCATGACCAGAACATTAGCGTCGTTGTGCTGACGAGCCAGGTGCGCAATTTCTGCATTCCAGCAGAGAGCAGCACGAATTCCCTGGTGCTTGTTCAGCGTCATATTGATTCCGTTTCCACTGCCGCAGATAGCGATACCGGGATAACATTCTCCCGATTCCACTGCAAGAGCCAGTGGATGAGCATAATCCGGATAGTCTACGCTAGCGGTAGAGTTAGTTCCGAAATCCTTGTAAGCCCAGCCTTTTACTTCCAGCCAGCCGCGAACATATTCTTTCAGTTCAAAACCGGCATGGTCGCATGCTAATCCGATTGTTTTCATTAGAGCATTGCTTTTACTTGGTTATATACGTTCTCGGCAGTAAATCCAAGTTTCTCATCCAACACTTTGTAAGGAGCAGAGAAACCGAAAGATTCCAATCCCCAAACTTTACCGTGGCAACCTACCAGACCTTGAAGATTAACAGGCAGACCGGCAGTCATACCGAAAATCTTCGCATCTGCCGGAAGAATAGCTTCCTGATATTCTTTCGGTTGGTTGCGGAACAGACCTTCAGAAGGAGCAGATACAATGCGTACCTTCACGTCCTCTTTGCGAAGTAACTCTGTGCCGGCTACCAATGTAGACACTTCAGAACCTGAAGCCACCAGGATAACATCCGGATTTTCGTCGGAACCTGCTACGATATAAGCACCCTTGGCTGCCTGTTCGTAATCTGTTCCTGCCGGTAAATTGGCAATATTCTGACGAGAGAAGATCAATCCTGTAGGAGTAGACATATTTTCCATAGCAAGTTTCCAAGCAATGGTTGTCTCTTCTGCATCGGCCGGACGAAGTACCAACATAGAGTTGTGTCCCTTGTGGTTCTTTAGTTTTTCCATCAGGCGGATTTGTGCTTCCTGTTCTACCGGTTCGTGAGTAGGACCGTCTTCACCTACGCGGAATGCGTCGTGTGTCCAGATGA
>DXOJ01000469.1 GCA_019412865.1 Bacteroides sp.
TTTTATAACTTCATTTGCCGTTCTTTCTCATCATCCACCACAGCCATCATTCCTTCTACTTGTGCAAGAGCCAGCATACGTCCGTGAAAAGAATATCCCGGGTTGTAACCTTTATCTTCATCTCCCAGCATCATTCGTCCGTGGTCTACACGCATCGGTAATCCCGGATTCTCATTTTCGAAGATACGGATAAGGTCAATCAGATGTCCTCTTCCCGTAAGATGGGAGCTTTCAATGAAGTTTCCACCTTGCATGGCAGCTGTGCTGCGCAGATGTACGAAATGAGTTCTTTTCGCAAATTTCTTAGCCAACTCACGTGTATCGTTATGCTCGCCTGCACTCAAAGAGCCTGCACAGAAAGTCAATCCATTATGAGGATTATTTACGGCATTCAGGAACCATTCAATATCATTTTCATTGGTAACGATACGTGGTAAACCTAATACCGGGAATGGAGGGTCATCCGGATGTACGCACATATTAACTCCATATTCTTCGCATACAGGCATGATTGCAGATAAGAAATAACGCATATTTTCACGCAAAGCATCCCGGTCTATATCTTTGTACAAAGCAAGTAACCGCTTGAAGATGGAAACCGGATTTTTATCTCCTTCTTTGATATTGCCATTAACAAAACCTTGAGTCTTGACAATGATCGTATCAATCAAAGCGTCTTTTTCTGCTTCTGTGATAACCTTATCCAACTCGGCAACTTTCTGAAGTTCTTCTTCAGTGTAATCTTTTTCAGCTCCTTCACGTTCCAAGATTCGGATATCGAAATAAGCAAAGCGGATATGGTCGTAATACAGAGAACTGGTACCATCCGGCCAAGGGTGTTGCAAGTCTGTACGTATCCAGTCAATAACGGGCATGAAGTTGTAACATACTGTCTTTATACCGCATTTACCTAAATTGGCAAGGCTTATTTTGTAGTTTTCAATTAACTGTTCACGTTCCGCTCCTGCGTATTTGATTGCTTCACATACAGGAAGACTTTCCACTACCGACCAACGTAAACCATAAGATTCGATATATGATTTCAAATCGTTAATAGCTTCCATTGTCCATATTTCACCGTTCGGTACATCATGCAGGGCAGTGACAATTCCTTCTACCCCTATTTGTCGGAGCATCGGCAAGGTTATCTTATCCTTTTTGCCAAACCATCTCCAAGTCTTTTCCATCATAGTCTTTCTCTTTATAACAGGCTATTATTTATTGCTTAAACTCCGCTGAATGCACTGAAACCACCATCAATAGATAGCATTGCTCCGGTTACGAAGCTAGCGGCTTCACTACACAGGAAATGCACTGCACCATTCAATTCTTTAATGTCACCGAAACGTTTCATTGGAGTTTTTGCCAATACTTTCTTGCTTCTATCTGTCAGTGAACCATCTGGGTTGATAAGCACACGACGATTTTGATCGCCGATGAAGAAACCCGGTGCAATAGCATTTACACGGATACCATCACCGTATTTAAGTGCCATTTCGCTTGCCAGCCATTGAGTGAAATTGGCTACGGCAGTTTTTGCAGCCGAATATCCCGGTACACGGGTGATAGCACTGTATGCTGCCATTGAGGATACATTAATGATACATCCTTTGCCTTGTTTTGCCATTACTTTACCGAATATCATAGACGGATAGACTGTCCCATTCATATTCAGATTAGTCACTTTTTCCCAGCAAGAGATATCCATATCATAGAAGTGCTGATCTGGGTCAAGAGTAGCTCCCGGCATATTGCCACCGGCAATGTTCAATAGAATATCGATCTGTCCCCATTTGGCTACGACTTCTTCGGCTACTTTCTCCAGGCTGGCGATGTCAAGTACATTACCGATGATACCGATTACATCGTCACCGTATTGCTTAAGTTCAGTCACGCGGTTGTCCAGTTGTTCCTGACGAATGTCAATAGCTACTACTTTTGCTCCCTGCTGTACAAAGTGTTGGGCAATATTTCCGCCCAGTACACCACCTGCTCCGGTAATAACAGCAACTTTACCGGCAATACTAAATAATTCGTTCATGGTTTCTATCAAATGTTTTTATGAATGGATGCAAAAATAGCGGGTTTTTATACATGCTATGATGCGTATTTTTGCAAGATATTTACCTATCTTTGCAAAAGTAGTTTAGAAAGGAGATTTATGAGGAAGATAATGAATGAGAAGTTGACTATTACGACTTCTAATCCCGTCCGTGCCCGCTTTTATGAATATCCACGTTTCACGTATCCGTGGCATTTTCATAGTGAGTATGAAATTATTTATGTGGAGAAGGGAGAGGGGGATTGTCTGGTGGGTGACAGCATTATCTCCTATTCAAAAGGTGATTTGATTCTTTTCGGTTCCGAACTGCCTCATAGTATGCAAAGTCCACCGGACGACGGGGAAGAATCTGATAATGAAGAAAAATCCGAACTGAAAGTAAGAGGAGTCAATATTCAGTTTGAGAAAGATTTTATGCATTATTCTATTTCTCAATACTCCCAGTTTATTCCTATCAGGAATTTATTGGAGGATGCTTGCAGAGGAATTAAATTCACAATTACCCGTTCGGGGAAAATCATTAAGTTATTGGAACAAATTCCTTCTGCCAAAGGAGCGGATCAAATCATCCTGTTGCTTTCACTTCTACAGATGATGGCTACCAGCAATCATAAGAAATATCTGACTACTTCTCATTATACTCCGTCCCCTTCGATTATGCGTAATGAAAGAATGGAAAAGGTGATTGCCTATTTGAATAAACATTATACCGAGTCTATCGGTCTGGATGAAATTGCTTCTTATACAGCGATGAACCCTGCCGCTTTCTGCCGATACTTTAAAGAAAACACAGGAAAGACATTTAAAGAGTATGTACTTGATATGCGTATCGGATATGCTTGTAAACTATTGAATAGTAGTATGATGAATATATCTCAAATTAGTGCTACTTGCGGATTTGAATCACCTGTACATTTTAACCGCATCTTTAAAAGGGTGACAGGAATGACACCGACTTTATATAGAGAGCAGATGGAATAATATCAAAGTTCAGATGATATTTTTCTTATAAATTCTTCGGGAGTTACAATCTCTATTTGGTCATTGTTGGTATAGAAGTCTTTTTTATTCAGAGTTATTAGGTATTCACATTGTTCGGCTATTGCATTTTGATATTGATAACTATCTTCTATATCTGTAAAATTAGCATCCCATATGCCTTTGTTTAATTCTTCATTTGAAATGTCGCAAATATCCGACATTAATAATATGTTATTAAGTATATTACGTAGCTTATCTAAACGTTGCTCTTTGGATAAAGAATTTGTTTTCTTTAAGTATGCCTCCACAAGATATGTAATTGTATATGAAAGAACCTTGAGAAATATAGCAGTCGACAACTCTAGTTTTATATAGATTGTATATGCGGGAGATTTCAGCGGAATGTGAACGGTTGGTTATGGATTCCATTAATATATTGGTATCTAAAAAGACTCTCATTCTAGGTTATAT
>DXOJ01000047.1 GCA_019412865.1 Bacteroides sp.
GAATTTCACAATGGTTTCTGTAAGTTCTTCTATTGTTGCCATATTATGTTGTTTATTCTGTAAAGTCAAAAGATTTGCTTTAGAGTATAAAGCATAAAAACTTATTGATGCACAAAGATACTGTTCTATTTAAAATAGACCTAATCTTCTTCCAGCTATTTTAGCTGAATATTTTATAGGCTTATTGTTTAAGGATGTACTCATCTATTTAAAACAGGGTATTATTGGCATTCAGAAAAAAGTAATTGTATTAGCTTTTCTGTCTTTTTATATTTACTTTTGTCTTTGAAGGTGAGATGAGCTTTATGGAAGTCTCGGTAGTGCAGGAAAAACAATTTAAATAAATCTTTTATATGCTAAAGAAAGGTATATACGAACATGTTATCAACCAGATAACAAAGCAGCATATTCATGAAATTGAGCAGCAAGGTATGGTTTGTATGCGACAAAATATAGATGAGGCGGAGTCTCCACAAATACTAGCCAATTATTTTGGGAAGGTGATTCGCCAGAAACTTGAGGAGATCGAAAATCAGGAAGATCGCGTAAATCTTATAAATAATATCTTGAAAGAAGCTGGGGTTATTGATGAAATTCAGATAGCTGAACCTTCAAAATTGTTAACGGAGGTAATGAGCAGACAACAAGCACTATTACAAGCAGAAAGTCGCATACAAACTATTCGTCCCATCTCTGGCTTTCGCGTAAGTAATCTGTTTACGGGCGGTAGTAGCTTGCTTCCTCTAGGAGAAGAAATACGTCGTGAAATAGCAAGTGCTAATGAGATAAATTTCATTGTATCTTTCTTGAAAGTATCAGGGGTCCGTATATTGCTCGATGATCTGCTTAAATTCTGCCAAAAAGAGGGAAATCGTTTGCGCATCATAACAACTACTTATTGCGGAGCTACACAAGCTAAAGCAATAGAGCAGCTTGCTGCGTTGCCTAATACTGAAATACGTATTTCTTATAATACAGATATTGAACGTCTACATGCCAAATCATATATTTTTGTGCGTAACTCCGGTATGAATACTGCTTATATCGGTTCGTCAAATTTTTCAAAATCTGCTCAAACTGAAGGTCTTGAATGGAATATACGCGTTACAAGTGTTGAAAATCCACATATAATAAAAACTGCTCTTGCTACATTTGAGATGTACTGGAATAGTTCTAATTTTGAGGATTTCCGACTTGGAGGTATAGAAAAGTTTAATAAAGAAATACATCGTAATATCTTTAGGGATACTTCGAATGAAGTGATATATCGACATTTTACTCTTCTTCCTCATCAAAAACAAATTCTTGACAAGTTACGTGTAGAACGTGAAGAGCTTAAGAATTTCAAAAATTTAGTTGTTGCGGCTACTGGTACAGGAAAGACAGTGATTTCAGCTTTTGACTATCAGGAATTTCGTCGTATACACTCCAGAAGCCGCATTTTATTTACGGCTCATCGGGAGGAAATTCTGCGCCAATCGTTGAATACTTATCGTAGTGTGCTTGGTGATGCAAATTTCGGTACTTTGTGGGTAGGCAATTGCCGTCCACAAGATGAAAGCGAATACGAAAATTTGTTTGTTTCCATCTCTATGTTAAACTCCCGTTTTGAAGATTTTTTTGAGAAACTAGGTGCTGATTTTTATGATTATATCGTGATTGACGAAGCTCACCACAGTCAGGCAGAAAGCTACCGAAAATTGTTTGCTCACTTCGTACCGCAACTCCTTATTGGACTTACTGCTACACCTGAGCGTATGGATGGACGTGATCTTCGACCAGATTTTGGTGGACGAATTAGTGCAGAAATTCGCTTGCCACAAGCTTTACAAGCAGGATTGCTCACACCATTTCAATATCTTTGCGTAACAGATTCTACTGATCTTAGTGATGATGCTCTTTGGAATGGGCAAAAATACAATATCGAGCGTCTTGCGGATAAACTTTGCAGCAAAGAACGAGCTGGGTATATTGTTGAAGCGTTGCATAAATACCTCGCTAATGAATATATGTGCCGTGCACTCTGTTTCTGTGTGAATAAACGTCATGCCGATTTTATGGCAGAACAGTTGAGTCTGTATGGATTTAATGCTCAGAGTTTAACATCGGATACACCATCTGATAAACGCAAGCAACTTGCTAAAGAACTGCGTGAAGGAGCTATTCATTATCTCTGCGTAGTAGATATTTTCAACGAAGGTGTAGATATTCCTGAAGTGGATACTGTACTTTTTCTACGTCCTACAGAGAGTTTAACGATCTTTCTTCAACAGTTAGGACGTGGTTTGCGCCTTTCTGTAGGTAAGACGGAACTCACTGTACTTGACTTCGTAGCACAATCTAATCGTAAGTATGACTTTGCTAGTCGTTTCCGGGCTTTGATGCTCAATCCTGAAAAGAATATTGTTAAGCAAATCAAAGATGGATTCACTTTGTTGCCATCAGGCTGCAGTATCGTGATGGAGAAGAAAGCAAGACAATATATTCTTGATAATATCCAAAGTGCTATTTATAACAAGAATCGCATTATCAGAGAAATCAATAGTTACCCTAATATACCTACCATTTCTCAGTTTTTAGAGAATAATGGACAAGATATTCGTACTCTTTATCAAAGTAACAATTGCTGGACATCGCTTAAGCGCGCTGCAGGTCGTATCGCGTACAAAGACGATGTTATAACCAAACGGTTGGAGAAAGGGATGGCTAACTTATTGCACCACAATACTGCATCATTCCTTCATTTTATAGAACTCTTTATCGATGGAAGTAAGCAATATCTTGATACTAAAAATTATAAGTATGCTTTGATGCTATATTACGCTCTTTTTCAGGATCGTTTGGATAAAACAGGTTTTGCCAGTATTTATGAAGCGCTTGAATTGATCCATAAGGGAATGTACAGCTATTTTAGGCAAGAGATTTCGGAAATTATTTCTTATTTGCTTGCGCATCTTCAACTAAAAACGATGCCTTTAGGAGAGGATGTTTTGCCTGGACTTGAATTATACGGTTGCTATACCCGTGAGGAAATTTTTACGCTTGCCGGTAGGCAAACGGAAGCGCGCAAGATGCAAGGTTCTGTAACGGGAGTATTTAATTTGTCCGAACATAATGCTACATTACTTTTTGTGACGCTAAACAAATCAGATAAGGATTTTTCTCCTTCAACACAGTATAATGATTATCTCATTAATGAACACTATTTCCATTGGCAGTCACAAAACACAGACTCTCATCAAAATAATGGAGGACAGCGATATACTAAGCAAGCTGATACACAAAACAAAATAATCCTCTTTGTTCGTGAAGAGAAAAAGGATGGTTATGGTAATACTTGTCCTTTCCATTGTTTTGGTCTAGTAGAGTATATGTCTTCTCATGATGATTTCCCTATGAATATCACATGGAAACTTCAACAACCAGCAATGGCACAATATGTTAAAGCAATATAAGCTATGAAACAGATAGAAGTTGTAGCAGCTATAATCTATGATAATGAAAAATACTTTGCAACCCAACGTGGTTATGGCGAGTTTGAAGGTTTGTGGGAATTTCCTGGTGGTAAAATAGAGAAAGGCGAAAGCCATGAAAATGCACTCAGACGGGAAATTCAAGAAGAGTTAGGTATTGACATTAGTATTGATGGATTTGTATGTACTACTGATTTTGACTATCCATCTTTTCACCTTATTATGCACTGTTATCTGTGTACAATTTTAGCTGGTGAATTAGAGCTTCGTGAACATAAATCTGCACGGTGGCTAGTATTAAGCTCCCTTAATG
>DXOJ01000470.1 GCA_019412865.1 Bacteroides sp.
TGGTTTCTTGTTTAAAGAATTATTCGAAAGAAACGTTTATGGCGGACCTGATGGCCGGTATCATCGTAGGTATCGTGGCACTCCCATTGGCCATCGCCTTCGGTATCGCTTCGGGAGTCTCACCCGAAAAAGGTATTATCACCGCTATCATTGCCGGATTTATCATTTCTTTATTGGGCGGCAGCAAAGTCCAGATCGGTGGTCCGACAGGAGCATTTATCGTCATTATCTACGGCATCATACAGCAATACGGCGAGGCCGGACTGATTGTAGCCACGCTGATGGCGGGCGTACTCCTTGTATTATTAGGAGTGTTCAAGCTGGGAGCGGTCATCAAATTCATTCCTTACCCTATCATCGTTGGATTTACCAGCGGTATCGCCGTCACTATTTTCACGACCCAAATCGCCGATATTTTCGGTTTATCTTTCGGAGACGAGAAAGTGCCGGGAGACTTCGTCGGGAAGTGGATGATTTATTTCCGTCACTTCGATACAATCAACTGGTGGAATACCATCGTTAGTATTGTCAGCATTATTATCATCGCTATCACTCCGAAGTTCTCAAAGAAAATTCCCGGCTCGCTGATTGCCATCATCGTAGTCACGGTAGCCGTTTACCTGATGAAAACCTTCGGAGGAATCGACTGCATCCAGACCATCGGTGACCGCTTCACCATTAAATCAGAGTTGCCCGATGCCGTTGTGCCTGCGCTGGATTGGGAAGCTATCAGGGAATTGTTTCCGGTGGCTATCACCATTGCCGTATTGGGAGCTATCGAATCTTTGCTGTCGGCCACTGTAGCCGACGGTGTGATAGGCGACCGCCACGATTCCAATACAGAACTGATCGCACAGGGAGCAGCCAATATCATAGCCCCTTTGTTCGGAGGTATTCCCGCCACAGGTGCTATCGCCCGTACCATGACGAATATCAACAACGGGGGTAAGACACCGATAGCCGGAATCATTCATGCAGTAGTATTGCTGTTGATTCTGCTCTTCCTGATGCCACTCGCACAATATATTCCGATGGCATGCCTTGCCGGCGTACTGGTCATCGTATCTTACAACATGAGCGGATGGCGTGTATTCAGAGCTTTACTGAAGAATCCGAAATCGGACGTTACCGTACTGCTTATCACCTTCTTCCTGACCGTTATCTTCGACCTGACTGTCGCTATTGAGGTAGGATTGGTCATTGCCTGCGTTCTCTTTATGAAGCGTGTCATGGAGACTACCGAAATCTCGGTGATTACCGACGAGATTGACCCGAACAAAGAATCGGATATTGCCGTACATGAAGAAAACCTGATGATTCCCAAAGGCATTGAGGTATACGAAATCAACGGCCCTTATTTCTTCGGTATCGCTACCAAGTTTGAAGAGACAATGACACAACTGGGAGACCGCCCCAAAGTACGTATCATCCGTATGCGCAAGGTTCCGTTCATCGATTCCACAGGGATTCACAACCTGACTACTCTCTGCGAAATGTCACAGAAGGAAAAGACTACCGTTATCCTTTCCGGAGTCAACGAGAACGTGCATAATGTACTGGAAAAAGCCGGATTCTACGAACTGCTGGGAAAGGAAAATATCTGCCCGAATATCAATGTAGCATTGGAAAGGGCAAAAAGCCTGGTAAAATAGTGCTGTTTATCAGCCACTTGTAAGCCTGTAAGCCATATATACCGTGCGTATTGGACATATAGATCCAATGTATACGGCATATATGACCTGTGTGTTGGATCTATATATCCAACACACAGCATCTATATCTCCTGCAAACAGGATATTATCATCATTTATTCTATCACGCTGACCTCTATTTGATACAACCTCTTCTATTTCAGAACCATATTCTTGTTTTTCTTATAATCCAGTGGACGGTTCACAATCTTCAGCTCTCTGAAAGCCTTCCTCAAGGAAGCATTCACAATGATCGAAGACGGTTTAACCTCCGGATTCACTATTGCCACATCATAAACCGACTGTTCCAGTTCACCATTCAGATAGATTTTCAACATTCCATTTTTCCAGCTTACAGCGTATACCTATACATACGTCGCAAGCCGGATAGATATTAATTACCAGAAACTGATTACAAAACGGGCTGCCACAGAATCACTTCTCCGGCAACCCTTCTTTCTTTAAATTAAAAAACAGAGAGAGTATGATGTCATTTACTCCTGACCTCCCCCCAAAGCACGGTATAGGTTAATTAAACTTTGTATTTCAGTAAAATGATTGACCGTCTGCGACAGTTGCGCGCTAAGCAATGACTGCCGCGATGTAAGCACTTCCAGATAGGTTGTATTACCATGCTCCATCAACAGAGAAGTGCTTCGCAGAGCCGTTTGCAGGGAAGTGATCTGTTTATCCAGCAAGATTCTTTTTCCCTGACTGGTTTGATAGGCAATCAAAGCATCATTCACCTCGCTACCGGCATTGAGCAACGTTTGCTGAAAACCGAGCGCTGCTTCTTCCTGTTGCGCACGGGCAATGCGGTATTGTGCCACCACCTGCCCTCTGTTAAAGAGCGGCTGCGTAAGCGAACCTATCGCTGATACGAGAAACTTGCCCGGATTGATAATCATCGCCCCGGCGGAGTTTGTCCATCCGGCACTCCCACTCAAAGTGATGGAAGGATAGAAAGCCGAACGTGCTGCATTGGTACCATAGAACGCCGCTTCCAGCGTCCGCTCTGCCGAGCGGACATCCGGACGGGAAGAAAGCATCCGGACAGGAATCCCTATCGAGAAGTCGGCAGGAAACTGTTGCTTTGCCAATACACCACGCTCATAGTTGCGTGGCGTCTCCGCCAATAATAAGGCAAGACTATTCTCCACCTGACTGATCTGCTGCTGCAAATCGAGGACCGAACCCTGCACCTGATAATAGGCAGCCTCCATCTGCGACACAGCCGATTCGTTTGCCAATCCCGCATTCATTAATGCACGGGTGGACGCAACGGTTTCTTTCCATGCCTCTTCCGTCTGACGGGAGATGTCGAGTTGTTCGTCCAGCATCAACAGGGTATAATAGGTATTGGCGATACCTGCTATCAACTGTGTACGGACTGCCTGACGGTAATCTTCGCTTTGAGCATAAAGTGCTTTCGCCTGTTTCTTGGAGTTGCGCATACGCCCGAAAACGTCCAACTCCCAACTGGCAGTAACGGGCAACGAATAAGCCTGCGTAGCCTTCTGCGTATCGAAACTGCTCACTGTCCCCTGCGGAGCAAGAGCAAAAGCGGGCAGAAAAGCAAGTTTGGCGGACATCAGTACGGCCTGTGCTTCTTCCACACGGAGCTGGGCGGACTGATAGTCGGTATTGGTCTGCAATCCCACTTCGATGAGGGATTGCAGATAAGGGTCGGTGAAGAGTTCCCGCCAGTCCATATTACCCAGACCGGCAGTGTCTTCGGTCACCACTTCCCCGCCGTACAGATCGTCGGGAACGACAGTGACAGGTTCGTATTTGGTATAGATGCCACAACCGCTCAACGACAGACTGATGGCAACTAATGTGATGATATTCTTCTTCATTCTTTCTTTCATTTATTTACGTTCGCGTTCAACTTCACTCTTTTCTTTCTCTAAAAGCACCTGCACATCTGGTTCCTCTTCCATCGGTTTACGGATTTTCTCCTGCAAAAACTCAAAGATGATGTAGAAAACCGGAACGACAAAGAGCAATGCCAGTGTCCCGACAGCCATACCGCCCACAACACCCGTACCCAGCGAACTGTTACCATTGGCACCTGCACCGGAGGAGAACATCAGCGGAAGCATACCGAAGATCATCGTCAACACCGTCATCAGGATAGGACGCAAGCGGACTTGTGCGGCAGAGTAGGCAGACTCCACAATACCCATTCCCTTGCGGCGACGTTCTATGGCGTACTCCGTAATCAGGATGGCCGTCTTAGCCAGCAAACCGATCAACATAATCACACCCGTCTGCAGATAGATATTATTCTCCAACCCGAGTATTTTGGCGAAAAGGAACGACCCCATCAGTCCGAACGGCACGGAGAAGATAACGGCAAACGGTATGAGGAAACTCTCGTAAAGACAGGCCAGAATCAGATAGATAAGGAAGATACAGATGGCGTAGATGAAAACCGTCTGCGCACCACCGCTGCTTGCTTCTTCGCGTGCCATACCGCCATATTCATATCCGTAGCCTGCCGGCAAAGACTGCGCAGCCACTTCTTCAATCACTTTCTGCACCTCGCCGGAGGAGTAACCGTCGGCAGGATTCACATTGGCGGTGATGGTGCTGTAAAGATTGAAACGGTTGGCCGTTTCCGGTCCCAGCACTTGCTTCAGCGTCACGAACTGGCTCACCGGAGCCATCTGCGTACCATTGCGTACAAACATATTATTCAGCGCCTGCTCGTCGAGACGATATTCAGGCGAAGCCTGCATCATCACACGATATACTTTACCATACTGGTTATAGTTGGAGATATACGCGCCACCGCAATAACTGCCCACCGCATCGAGCACCGCACTCGGCGAAATTCCTGCACGCTTACATTTGGCAGCGTCCACTTCCACCGATATCTGCGGGAAGTTGATAGCATACGATGTATACGCCATCGCTACCTCCGGACGCTCGTTCAAAGCACCGAGGAACTGTATAGCCGCTTCATAGAACGTAGCCAGTTCTCCACCCGTCATGTCCTGAAGGTTCAGTTCGAGGGAGTTACCCATACCGTAACCCGGAATCATGGCAGGCTGGAAGCTGAATATCTGTGCTTCCTTTATAGACTGGAATTGTCCGTTGAGGCGGGACACCACAGCATCCGAGCTATGCTCCTTGCCCTTTCGCTCGCTCCAGTCTTTCAGGCGGATAATCATCGTACCGTACGAAGTTCCCTGACCGGATATCAGTCCGTATCCTGCTACGCGGGCATAGTGTTCTATTTCGGGCGTATCTTTCAGGATATTTTCCAGGCGGTCCATCACTTTCGTGGTTTCTTCGAGCGTGCTTCCCGGTGAAATGCTGACATTCACCATAATGACACCTTGGTCTTCCTGCGGCACAAGTCCTGTTTTAGTGGTACTCATCAGGTAAACCAGCAAGGCAACGGCAACAGCCAGTGAAGTCCACACCATCCAGCGATGGCGGATGAAAAACATCACACCTCTCTTATATTTACCCAATACGGCATTGAACGAAGCATTGTAAGCTGCACGTACCCGTCCATTGATGCTCTTGGCGCTCTTCGTTCCGTCCGACGGACGCATCATGATGGCGCACAAAGCGGGACAGAGCGTCAAAGCCGAAATCATCGAAATACCTACGGCAGTTGCCATCGTGATACCGAATTGTGTATAGAACACGCCCGAAGTACCTCCCATGAAGGTTACAGGAATAAACACAGCCATAAATACACAGGTACAGGAGACAATAGCCATCGTCACGTCGCCCATTGCATCTTTCGTGGCAAGATAAGGAGACTTGTATCCAGCATCAAACTTGGATTGTACCGCCTCTACCACCACAATGGCGTCGTCTACCACCGTACCGATAGCAAGTACCAAAGCAAACAATGTCAGGATGTTCAGACTGAAACCCGCAGCCACCAGACAGGCAAACGTACCCACCAACGACACAATGATAGAGATGGAGGGAATCAGCGTACTCTTCAGATCCTGCAAGAAGAAATAGACCACGAGGATGACCAGAATGATGGCGATAATCAGTGTCTCCACCACGTTGTGTATGGAAGCGAAAAGGAAGTCATTGGAACTCATCATCGTGACGAACTCCGTTCCTGCCGGCAGATTCTTCTCCATCCGCTCTATCTGCGCAGTGATTTCTTTGTTGACAGCGGTAGCATTGGAACCGGCTGTCTGGAATATCATATAAAGAACGGCCGGCTGACTGTCCATTTCACTGCGGAAACTATACGTCATCGTACCCAACTCCACCTCTGCCACATCTTGCAGGCGAAGTATGGAACCGTCTTCCCGCGAACGGACAACCGTGTTCCGGAATTCTTCCACGCTTTTGAGGCGTCCGCGATATTTCATTGTAAACTGGAAAACATTCTTCGAACTCTCGCCCAGTGAACCGGTGGGAGCTTCGATGTTCTGTTCACCCAATATGGCGGTAATGTCCGACGGAACCAGTCCGTATTGCGCCATCCGTTCCGGTTTCAGCCAGATACGCATACTGTACGTATCGCCCAGCTCCATCACGTCTCCCACTCCCTCGATACGTTTAATCTGGGGAATGACATTGATGTCCAGATAATTGGCGAGGAACGTCTGATCGTATCGACCGTCCGTGCAGACCAAAGCACCAATCTGCAAGAAGCTGGTCTGCCGCTTCATTGTGCTGACGCCGACTTTCGTTACTTCAGCCGGAAGCAATCCCTGCGCTTTAGCCACACGGTTTTGCACGTTGACTGCCGCCATATCGGGGTCTGTGCCCTGCTTGAAATAAACCTGTATAATAGCCAAACCTGCATTGGAAGCACTGGAACTGATATACATCATGTCTTCCACACCGTTGATACTCTCCTCCAGTGGCATGATGACACTGTTCATCACTGCCTCGGCATCGGCACCCGTATAACTGGCAGTTACATATACCGTTGGAGGCGCAATGTCAGGATATTGCTCCACCGGCAGCGTGAAGAGCGAAATAAGCCCTATGGCCAGAATCAGGACAGAGATGGAGATAGCCATCACCGGCCGTTTTATAAACACATTTCCTTTCATAATCAGTCTCCTTCTTATTTAACTTGCGTGCCTTCGCGCACCAGTCCGGCGCCTTCCGATACGATTTCATCACCTGCTTTCAGTCCGTCCAGCACCACATATTCGCGTCCGTCATTGTTTTCGGCCACTGTTATCAGGGTAGAGACAGCCTTCCCGTCCACTACCTTATATACAATCGTCTTATCCTGCATCTTCACGGTGGCCGTCTGCGGGATGGCGATACAGTCTTTATAAATGCTCGGCACTACCACCGTGCCCGAGGCTCCGCTATGAAGCAACCGCGATTCGTTGGGAAACACCACGCGCGCCACCACAGTACCCGTTTGCCGGTCGATGACGCCGCTGATGGATTCGATGACACCTTTCTTATCATAAACCGAATTATCATTGAGGCGCAATTCCACTTCCGGCATGTTCTTCAAGGCTTCGTCCATGTCACCATACTGGCGGGTGAGGGCAAGCAACTGATTCTCGGTCATGGAGAAATAGACATACATATCTGAATTGTCGCTGACCGTAGTAAGCGGATAGGGCATATTGGCACTTACCAATGCGCCTGCACGATAAGGCAATGCACCTACGACTCCGTCACTGGGACTTTTCACTTCGGTATAAGAGAGATTGTTGCGGGCACTGATCTCTTGTGCTTCAGCCTGCGACAGTTGAGCTTTGGCGGTGAGATAAGAATTCTCGGCCGTTTTCAGACTGAATTCCGAAACTACTTTCTGCGCATACAGTTCTTTGTTGCTTTTGTAGGTCAGTTCGGCAGTACCCAGCGCGGCACGTGCTGCTTCCACATTAGCAGTGGCGGTTTTCAGTGCGGCCTTGTAAGGCACTTGGTCGATAATGAAAAGCGATTGCCCGCGGCGTACTTTTTGCCCTTCGGTCACACAGAGTTTCTCAATCGTTCCCGACACCTGCGGATAGATATCAATATCCTGCCGCCCACGTATGCTCGCCGAATAGGAAGAAGAAAATTCCTTATCCACCGCTTCTATCTGCATTACTGCATAAGAAGAAGATTTCACTCCCGCATCCGATGCCTGCTTGCAAGATGCCATCCACACTGTACAACCGACAATCCCTATCAGCCGTATCCATTTTTTGCTTACTGTAATCATACTTTCTCTTTTGATCTTTTGTTAAATCCTGGACAAAAGTAGGAGAAAAGAACAAGGCAAGAGTGACCAATTTCCCTCCATAAATGTCCCATTTTCGCCATTTACGTTTATTACAGCTAACTATTTGGCAATAAACGACATATCAAACAAATCTGAAGAAGTATGGGACATTCTGTTTTCCCGATTATTCACCAACTTTGCAAAAAGTAAAAAAGGAAAGAACATGGAAAAAGAGAACATTATTACGGTGGATATAGAGAATTTTAAGGACAGTCAGCACGTCCTTGATTATATAGATGATGACTTTGCGATAGTCAACAGTCTCGAGGGGACTCCTTATAGTAATGATACAATCAAACTGAATTGTTTTCTCATCGCGGTTTGCATAGAAGGGTGCATCCAGCTGGACGTCAACTACCGGACCTACAAGTTGCAGGCGGGCGAGCTGCTGCTCGGTCTGCCCAACACGATTATCAGTCATACGATGCTTAGTCCTAAATATAAAGTCAGGCTTGCCGGATTCTCTACCCGTTTCCTGCAACGTATTATTAAAATGGAAAAGGAAACGTGGAATACTGCCATTCATATCCACAACAATCCGGTGAAGTCAGTTGACAACGGGGAGGATCAAACAGTCTTCGGATTCTACCGGGATTTAATTATAGCGAAAATAAACGATGAGCCTCATTGTTACCACAAAGAAGTGATACAACATCTCTTCTCCGCTATCTTTTGCGAAATAATGGGGCAGCTTCATAAGGAAATCGAAGCTTCCGGCAACATGGAAGGTTCGAAAGAAGGCATCAAACAGGTGAATTATATTTTGTGGAAGTTCATGGAACTGTTATCGAAGGACAAGGGTATGCACCGTTCGGTGAGTTATTTTGCCAACGAGCTTTGCTACACTCCGAAGCATTTCTAGAAAGTCATCAAGCAGGCATGTGGCAGGACTCCGTTGGATTTGATTAACGAAACTACCGTGGAGCATATCAAATACCGATTAAAACGTTCGGAAAAGTCTATCAAGGAAATTGCGGAAGAGTTCAACTTCCCCAATCAGTCCTTTTTCGGGAAATACGTAAAAGCGCATTTGGGAACATCACCGGCCAATTATCGGAACAGAAAAGAAGAATGACAAAAAGAACAGATTCTTATGTTAGACAAATCTTTTTGGGAGTCTTGCTCATCTTACTATAAAAAATGAGTAATAATGTGCACATTATTACTCAATAACACTAAGATAACTCCCGATTCTTGACTTATACATAAGTCTATATTGCTGTTTCAGTTCTTTAGAAAGGAAAGAATGTTCAATCAGTTTATCTGTTAATTCATATACCTTAACCCGTTGGCGGAATTAAATAAGCGCATATTTAAGTCTGCCAATAGGTTTGTT
>DXOJ01000471.1 GCA_019412865.1 Bacteroides sp.
CAGAAAAAGGAATTTATATAACTAACTTAAAAAAATTTATTGCTAACAATAAAGATCGTGACGATATGGTAGGCGATTTATGTAGTGATTTGATGAGAGATAAAGAATTCAAGAGTTTGCATACAGAGGATGAACAACAAGAGTTTATCATGATCGTTGGAAATATCCATGAACACATACAAGATGCTATCATACAATTATTTAAAGAATATTCTGGAGAAGAAGTAGTATTTGAGGAAGAGGAAGAAGAGGAGGAAGAATGGATATAATCGCTTCAAATCAGGTAAGCACCCGATACGGAACATGCAAATCGTCCACAGTTTGTGGACAAATTCGATTTTATCCTTTTCTCATCGAACTTAAAGCTACTTTTTCCTATATGGGAAGATAATACAAATTAAGGATGAATGGTAGTAAGTTCTATCCTGACTATAAACAAAGAAGGCGGCTCCTGTACCCGGAACCGCCTTCATCTCCTAAAAAAAGATCTCTAACCAAACATCTACCTATTTCAACTCAAACGGTACAGTACCTTTAATATCCCTGGATGAACTACCGATCATTGCCTCAAACTTGCCCGGTTCGGCCACCCATTCGTGTTTGGCATCATCGAAGAAGCTCAATGCTTTCTTATCAATCGTCAGCGTTACCGTTTTCTCTTCTCCCGGAGCCAGTTTCACTTTTTGGAAACCTTTCAACTCTTTTACCGGACGAGGGAGAGAGGATTTCTTATCACTGATATAAAGCTGAACAACCTCCTGACCTTCACGAGTGCCTGTATTCTTCACATTGACTGTGAAAGAAATGGTATCATCTGCTGTCATTGTTTTCTTGTCAGCCGAGGGTTTTCCATAGGCGAAAGTAGTGTAGCTCAATCCGTGTCCAAACGGGAACAACGGTTTGATTTTCTCTTTATCCGCCCAGCGATAACCTACGAAAATATCTTCCCGATAGATTTCATTAATGGTGTCCCCTCTATGTTTAGACTGTGCCAGTTCTTCTTTATTACCCGGATATTCGCCCAGTTTATGAGCACCTACATCTTCCAGTTTTGCGGGGAAAGTGAAAGGAAGTTTTCCTGAAGGATTAGCGTCTCCCACCAATACGGAAGCAAGAGCTGTTCCGGCTTCCGAACCTAGAAACCAACCCTGAACAATAGCAGGCACTTCATTCACCCAAGGCATAGCCACTGCATTGCCGGAGATATTGACAACAATCAGGTTTTTATTCACCTTTGCCAGTTCGCTTATCACTCTATCCTGCGCGTAAGGCAAACCTAAAGAAGCACGGTCCGAATCTTCACAATCCTGATGATTGCTCTTGTTCAAGCCACCGAAGAAGATAACATAGTCGGCATCTTTAGCCACTTGCAAAGCCTCTGCGAGCAGTTCATCTTCCGAACGGTTGTCCTTCAAATCCTGACCGGTTTTCACACCGTTATACTCTCCTGTCGGATCGCCTACATACCCACGGGCATATACCACTTCCGCTTTTGAGCCCACACGGCTTTTCAGTCCATCCAACGGAGAAATCTCATATTTCACTTTCAAAGAAGAACTACCACCGCCCACAGTCATCATCTTTATCGCATTTTCACCGATCACTGCGATTTTCTTCGTTTTATTCAAATCGATAGGCAATACGTTACCGTTGTTCTGCAACAATACAATACCTTCTTCTCCAATCTGACGTCCGGCTTGTCCGTGCTCGGGAGAACCTAAAGAGCCGAACGGTTTGTGCGGATCCATTGAAGTACGGAATATCAGACGAAGGACATTGCTAACCTTTTCGTCCAGTTCCTTTGTTCCTACTTTACCCTCTTTTATCAGTTTCAGGTAAGGGAAAGCAAGGTAATAATTATCATACGCATTTCTCGTTCCGGCAGACAGTCCGTTCGTCCAGGAACCAAATTCCAAGTCCATACCATTGTGAATAGCCTGTTCGGTGTTGTGCACACCTCCCCAGTCGGACACTACAACGCCATCAAAACCCCATTCATCACGAAGAATATCTTTAAGCAGACGTTTGTTGTGACAAGCGTGCTGTCCCTGATAAAGATTATAAGAGCCCATAATCGACCATGTTCCACCTTCCTGAACAGCCGCTTTAAAAGCAGGCAGGTATATTTCATAAAGAGCACGATCACTCAATTGCACATTAGTGGTATGACGGTTGAACTCCTGATTGTTCAATGCATAATGCTTCACACAGGCAGCTACCCCGTTCTCTTGTACACCTTTGATGTAAGGAACCACCATAGTGGCGGATAGATACGGGTCTTCTCCCATATACTCGAAGTTACGTCCGTTCAAGGGAGTACGGTAGATATTCACACCGGGACCCAACAAGATGTCTTTCTTGCGATAACGCGCCTCTTCACCGATACTTTTCCCATAAAGATGCGACATTTCGGGATTCCATGTAGCAGCAAGACACGTCAGTGCCGGATAGGCAATACAAGAGTCGTTTGTCCATCCCGCCTGATCCCATTCATCCCACAACACTTCCGGACGGATACCGTGAGGACCGTCGGTAGCCCATACTTCGGGGATTCCGAGGCGGGGAACGCCTGCCGAACTAAATTTAGACTGTGCATGAATCATCTTCACCTTTTCTTCAAGGGTCATCCGGTTCAATGTATCTTTCACTCGCTCTTCAATAGGCTTACCGGTATCCAGATACACGGGCTTCTGCGCAAAGGCAGGCAACGCAGTCATCACAGACAAGCCAAGTAACATTGTTTTGAGTTTCATGTTTATTGATGATATAAGAAATGAATTAATACTTTATTTATATAGACTCCCAAACAGGGGATATTTCCTAGTTGCGGACGGGTTTATTAATGTTTTTTACATTATTCCGACCAAAGATGAATCCTGAAAGGGTACAATTCATCATACCCTTTCAGGATAGGTTCAATAAAAATCCGGCATCAATCTTCAGATCAATTTATTTTCTCAACCTTCAGATCAGCATTTGCATTACCATTCGTTACATCAATGGTAAATCGATAGACAGCTCCTTCTTCAAATGCTTTATTATCCTGCATTTCCAAATTTCCAGAATCTGCAAGTTTAAGCTGTTCCACTAAAATAGAGTTTGCATAATTGCCGAATTCTCCTCCCCAATCATTTTGATGGAAGAACTTAAAACTAATCACTTCCGGGTCACCACTAGTCTTCAACGTTTCCCCAGCTTTCAAGGTTAGCTGATACTTTTTAGGAGCAACTTGCGCCAGACAGAGCGCTTTACCTGGCTCCCAACCTACTTCGGAAGACGCAACAGAAGGCTTACCGATTCCTTTCCCGATAGCCCAGATTGCACCCGTTCCGTCATCTTGCAATTTGGCCGGTTTACCATCTTTCAAAGCCATTACAGAAAAATACTTCAAAACAGCATTAGCTGTCACCCGATAATCTCCGTTAATCGGCAGGAACTTCAATGCACCATCACTTTGTTTCTCAAAGAAATCAGGATCGATCCACCATTCATTCAAATTATCAATGCCCGTGACAGTTATCATTTGTCCTTGTGTAAACACCTGTTCCGACTTATATATATCAGTATCTGTCACCTCCATCTTATCATTACCAAAGAAAATATCCGATGCAGGTAAATCTACCTTCCCTACTTTCTCCACTGTCAACACAGCCTTGGTATTGCCTTTCGTCACATCAACTGTAAACCTGTAAATACCTCCTCTTTCGAACTTCTGACCTTCTTCCAGTCCCAAGTTTCCGTCCGATGAGATTTTAACCAATTCACTCGTTGTAGAAATAGCATCACCCTTAAACTCGCCGTTGTCCCATTTATTGATATGGAAGAACTTAAAGTTAATATCATCCACTTTCATGGTAACGCCAGCTATAAATGTCAGTTGATACTTCTTCGCAGTAAGCTGTGGCATACACAGACCGTTTTCCGGAGTCCACCCTACTTCAGAAAGTGCCACCGACGGTTTACCGATTCCTGTTCCAATAGCCCAAATAGCACCTGTTCCATCATCCTGCAACTTGGCAGCCTCACCATTCTTCAAAGCAATGACAGAGAAATACTTCATTTTACCATTGGCTGTTATTTGGTAACTTCCGTCAATCGGCAGGAATTTCAATGTTCCATCTTCCTGCTTTTCAAAATAATCCTGGTCTATCCACCAATTATCATAATCAGGCACCCCTTCAAACGCTAGAATGTCATTCTTCTTCAAAGTCAACTTGATTGCATAGATATCATTCTCTACCAATTCCATATCTTCACCGTTCACCTTTAACTTGGCAAATGGTTCTGCCTCGTAAGTCAACGTATTAAACTTGATAGCATAATTTCCCGGTTCCGTATTAGAAAATGAGATAGCATTAGTAGAACCGGCTTCAATCGTTCCATTCTCCCAGCCGAAGGTCAGTTCGTTCCCATTCTCTCCCACTTTCGGAGTCTTGATATACGCTTTCATCTTTTGCGAGAAGTCTCCTGTCACACTATACTTGTACATGGATTGACGTTCCATCCGGTACTCTTTTCCTTCCTCATCCACTAATGTCAGATAGGGGAAGTCCGGTCGTGCCAGAGCGAGTTCTTTCGTCATTTCTGTGGTAGTAAAATGAATGTTCTGAAGAATATATTTCAAAGTTGCCTTTCCATTAGGAATATTAGCATAATAAGGAACAAAGATTTTACCAGTATAGTCATTTCCGCTTGTCTTTGTACGGATGACCGTTTCAGACACTTGTTCTTCTCCATAAAAAAGCTGTGCTTTCAACGTAGAAAGAGGCACATCCACATCCGAGGCTTTAATCGTAAACGGAAGACTGTCACCAAAAAGAGCATCTGCATTCTCTGCTTTGATTTCCATACTCGGATTACCGGGCAAGAATTCGTCATCATTACAGGAATTCATGGATAACATTCCTGCCAAAGCCAATATAATATAACTGTTTTTTTTCATTGTCTTGATCGTTTTAAAGTTCTTATTCCGACTTTGCCCAACGATAGGAAGTCACAGATTTGCCCGGAACATCATAAGCAAAATGACGCTTACCATCACTTAAGGTTATCTTTTTAGTCTTTTCATTATTATTCATCAGTACAAAAGCGTATGTTCCATCCGGATTCTCGAAAGCAGAATACATGATATTGCTATCAGCATAGCCGGATGCACCGATACGTACCGCTCCCGGTTTCACCACACTTGAGAGATGGGCGATGATATAATAATGTGAGTTGCGGATAATTGTCTTATAGTCGCTATTACTGATATCCACCGCTCCGTAGCAAGTCTGGCAACCGCCTTCACGGTTAGGAGCACGGTCATTATCAAGCATCAGGTTCCACACTATAACTCCCCTACACCAGTTGTTGATCGTACCCAATGCTACTTCTTTCATATCTTCCAGCAATCGTTTCGACAAATCACGTCCGCTATTCCATGTTCCGATAGAAGTCTCCGTGAAAAGAAGTTCCTTTTCAGGATAGGCTTTATGTATATTTAAAAGCTCTTCGCGATTCCCGCCATAGTTGTGATAAGCAGCTCCGGCCAGGTATTGGGAAGCAGCTGCGTCCTCATACATCTTACCGGGGTAGTTCTTTTCTGTTGCAATATCACTATAATCATAGTTATGATCGTATGCATAAATTTTCGTAGCCAGTCCGGCTGCCTTGAATTTAGGTCCGAGTGCTGTTTTCACAAAGTCCCTCTGTTCTTCCCAACTCATATAAAGTGAAGCGGAATTACCACGGTTCAACGGTTCGTTCTGGGGAGTTACAGCATAAATATCAATGCCTTCGGCGTTGAATGCTTGTACCCATTTCACAAAATAAGTGGCATAGTCCTGATAATAGGCTGGATTCAGTTGACCGTTTGTCCATGAATCCAGCGGAGTAAGATCTGTGAGACTCTTTACTTTCATCCATTTTGGACAAGTCCAAGGGGCGGCAATGACTTTAATAGAAGGATTGATGCTCAAAATCTCTTTCAGAATCGGAAGGATATAGTCTTTCTCTTCACTTTGCAAAGCAAAATGTTCAATACCTTTCGTATCACAGCAGGTATATTCGCTCAATGAAAAGTCGGAGCAGCCGATAGAGATACGGATATAGCTAAATCCGAAGCCTTTGTCGTCAGAGAATGTTTCCGTAAGGAAGGCGTGACGATCTTCCGGTTTCATTTGCAGAAGATTAAAACAAGTGGCGCCTGTGATAGCAGCTCCGAAGCCGTCCATTGTCTGATATTGTTCAGTTGGGTTCAATGTGATTGAAGTAGGTGCCAAATTATCTTTCGAGCTGAAATTAACGGCATCACGGGTCAAATCGCGAGTCAGGCTGCTAGTGGTCGCATAAATAGTCACATCTCCGGTCGGAACAGGTGTAACCGGTTTCTCCGCATCGTCACTGTTGCTGCATGCAGCTAATATGGTGAAGCATCCTAAAAAGGTCAATGCTATATTTCTCATGTCTATCATAATCTTAAGTTTTCTATGTTTTTAGTTGAATTAATAACCCGGATTCTGGTGAATCTTATCATTCGCGTCGATTACCGACTGCGGAATTGGCAAACGATAAGAGTTCTTATCAAAAGTGTAAATCTGCGCTTTGCGTCCTGAATCCTTAGCATACACTGCATTCATCACCTCTTCTACCTTGTCCAGACGGACCAGATCAAACCATCGTTGTCCCTCAAAAGCCAGTTCTAACCGACGTTCTTTAAGCAAAGCATTCAGCAGGACGTTTTTGTTTGAACGGACAGAGGTGGGAAGTGCTCCCAATTTGGCACGATCGCGCACTTCATCTATTATATCGGCGGCTCCTTCCAAATCCGGCGTATCCTGCATAATCAGCGCTTCTGCTTTCAGCAACAGGACATCGGCATAACGGTACTTGATGATACTGCTGTTGGCAGAGCGGCATTTATACATGAACGGATAATTATCAGACGGATAATAGTTGCTCCAATTACAATCGTAATAGACTATTGATTCTTTGAAACGGACTTCATCCCCTTCCTGTTTGAAAGCACTAATCAGGTCACGTGACGGAGTCACCCATTTCGCCCACGTGAAATTGTTATTCCAGTTCACGAGATCACGCCCGAACATCCATGTACACCAGTTACCTGCTCCGGATGTAAATTGTGCTTCAAGAATCGATTCTTTTGTATTACGCATCTTTGCATCTGTTCCCGCAGCATTCATTCCAAACAAATCACTGAAATCATCTACCAGATCAAAACCGTCTGCTTTCACCTCATCACAATATTGGATAACTTTCGTATAATCACGCAAAGGTTTCTCGGCATATATTTTAGCCAATAAGGTACGAGCTACAGATTTAGAAAACAACGTCTTATTCCCCGGCGTATTGTCCGGAGCATACAATACTGCATCCAACAAATCCTTTTCAATCTGCTGATAAGCTTCAAGTTCCGTATTTTGTTTGGGGAAATATTGTGGATATACCTCATCAATGTTTTCAGAAGTAATATCATCAGCCACCGTTGTAATCACAGGGAAATCACCCCACAGACGTACCATGTCGAACATTACCATGGCACGGAATATCTTCGCTTCTGCTTTGTATTGCGCCCGTTCGGCAGTAGTCAACGAATTATCTGTCACCAGGTCAATGTTACAAATGAGTTTATTGGCACGGGCCACATCCTCCAAATAACGGTTCCAGTCACGTTCCAACACAGAATTGGAACCTTCAATAGAGTTATTCTCAAACGGAACAACTTCCGCTCCGGTAGTACCGGCATAAGCATTATCCGAATGGGAGTCTGAAATCAAAAGTAAATCCACATACCAATGTTCCTGACGGTCACGCATTTGATTATAAAGTGTTGTCAGATGACTTTCAACTGCAGCTTTATCCTTGAATACGATTTTTGTACCATCACTTGTCACTCCCTCCGTCACATCCGAATAGGTGTCTAATGGCTCATAATTCAGCGAGCAGGAAGAAAGTCCCAATAGCAAGCCGGAGGTTAATCCGTAAAATATAGTTCTTAGTTTCATAATCTTTCCTTTCATTAGAATTCAACATTAATACCAAACACGTATGATCTGCAATGCGGGTAAGTACCCCAATCGATACCTTGTACCGTACCGCTGTTACCCCATTGGTTTACTTCCGGGTCCATTCCCGAATAGCTGGTCCATGTCAGCAGGTTAGTAGCCGTGAAGTAAGGCTGCAAACGGGTAATTCCCCATTTCTTCAATAGTTTACCTTTAACGTTGTAGGACAAGGAAACATCCTTCAATCTTAGATAACTGCCATCTTCTACAAAATAGGTAGAATTGAGTAATTTGAAATTAGCCTTAGGCACGTCTGTTATCTGTCCGGGTATTTTCCAACGATTCAATACACGGGCCGACTGATTCTTACCATCATACATACCTTCCGTTTCAATACGTGAAGCATTATAAATATCGTTTCCATAAGAACCTTGGATAAAGATACTCAAGTTAAAGCCTTTCCATGAAAAGGTATTAGTCATACCATAGGTGAAATCCGGATTCGGATCACCGATATAGGTACGGTCGGAAGATGATATTTTACCGTCATTGTTCAAATCACGATACATCAATTCACCGGTTTCAGGATCTACCCCATCACTTATATAACCGTAGAAACCTCCCAAAGCACGGCCCGGCTCATTACGTACCACATAGTCATTCACCACATCCGCAGTTTTAGCATCGTAATAAACTTTCTGTAATTCCAGTTTTGTCAATTTATTCCGGTTAAAAGAGATATTGAAGTCTGTATCCCATGTAAATGCTCCTCCACGAAGATTTTTCGAACTAATAGAAAGCTCAAAACCCTTATTTACCATTTCACCCTCGTTACGGGCAATAGACGTAGCGGCTGCGGCACCGGCAGGTAATGATACATTCATCAACATGTTTTTGGTCTTCTTATAATAATAGTCGGCATTAAACGTCAACCGTCCATTCAATATGGTCAGATCCAGACCTATATTGGTCTGTGTCGTGGTTTCCCATGTTAAATCAGATGTACGCAAGTTGGCCTGGCTAATGGTAGGAACAGCATTTGCATAATCAGTAGAATCACCTTCGCCGCCTTTCTTAAACCATTCGATACGACCGATATTGTAACGCTGCAAATATGCATAGTCACCAATACCCGACTGGTTACCGGTTTGTCCCCAGCCACCGCGCAATTTTAAATCGTCAATCCATGTCAGGTTCTCCATGAACTTTTCCGAAGAAATACGCCAGGCTGCAGAGAATGAAGGAAATACGCCCCAACGATGATCGGGATGCAATTTAGAAGAACCATCGGCACGAAGATTAGCCGTTACCAGGTATTTACTGTCGAAGTTATAAGCTACACGTCCGAAGAATGACATAATTCCCCATTGAGATGCACCTGTACCTGTATTATCCCAAGATATTTTATTGGCAGCATTCAATGTTTGAATCTGATCGCTACGATAGTGTGAACCGTTGATCCAGCTATTTGAATAGTCTGAATCCGTCCATGACGAACCGGCCATTACTTCCAAGCCATGTTTCTTGAAGTTTTTATTATAAGTCAATACATTATCAAATGTCAGCACTGTGTTCATATTCCGATTGTCCGAAGCCTCACCATACTGATTGCGGCCCCAAGCAGTAGAAATCGGATCAAGAAAAGTGGTATTAACGGCGTTGCGACGGTCAAGAGTAAGAGTAGACTTAAACTTCAGTTCCGGAAATGGAGTCAGCAATATATTACCCGATGCCAACAAGCGGTTTTCTTTGTCTTTGTTATTTTTCGCGCGGGCCATATTTTCTAATGGATTTGTGATATTACCCACTCCATAGAAGTTATTGTAATACTGATTAGGGTTCAAAGCATCCCACACCGGCGCATAAGTCGGTGTATTGATAACAGCCAGAATAACACCACCCCGATTCGAGCCTGTTCCCATTGCTCCGCCTCCATTGCTTGTATAATCTGAATAAGAGATATTAGCACTTACTGTCAGCCATTTACGAACCTGATTTTCCAGATTTACCCGGAAATTGTAACGCTTGTAATAAGAGATGTCCAACACTCCCTGTTCTTTGAGATAACCCGCAGAAAGGTAATATTTCATTTTCTCATTACCATTGGATACAGCTACCTGATAATTTTGAGTCTTTCCGGTCGTATACGTTTCATCAAACCAGTCGGTGCGATCGGGTAATCCGTCCGGCAAAGACACTAGTCCGATTTCATCCTGCAATTCTTTATATTGTGCTGCATTCAGGGATTCTACTTTATCGGCTACTTTGTTCAGACCGAACTGGGCTGTCAAAGAAACTTTGGCATTACCGGCTGCACCGGCCTTCGTAGTAATTAGAATGACTCCGTTAGCAGCACGCGAACCGTAGATAGATGCCGATGAAGCATCTTTCAATATCTGCATACTCTCAATATCATTCGGAGAAAGGAACTTGATATTGTCTACGGGCACTCCATCTACTACATACAGCGGATCATTACTACCATTCATTGAAGTAGTACCACGAACACGGATAGACATTTCACCGCCCGGCGTACCGTTAGGCTGAATCACCGAGACACCGGCTGCCTTACCTTGAATGGCCTGTCCTGCCGAAACGATAGGCCGCATATCCAAATCCTTGGTAGATACGGAAGAGATAGCGGTAGTCACATCTTTCCGTTTCACCGAACCATAACCGATGACCACCACTTCATCAAGCACTTCATTATCTTCCTGAAGTGTGATCTTCATCTGTTGGGCTGCCTTTACCTCCTGCGACTTATAACCCACATAAGAGAATATCAAAATGGCGTTTTGCTTAACGTTTAATGTGAAGTTGCCATCTAAATCGGTTATTGCTCCGTTAGACGTACCTTTCTCTTGTACACTAACACCGATTAGCGGTTCTTTTTGAGCATCCAGGACCTGACCGGATGCAGTAATTTGCTGTGCGGATGCACTCAAAGATAAAAACATTGCCAAGATAGCAAAGAAAATCTTGCGACTCCCCGAAAGGATTTTTCGCCTGTTTTTTTTCATGCGTACTAAGTTTTAAAGTTAATAATAAGACGCTCGTCAGCAATGGGCTACTCTCATTACTTTCGAAGCACAGGTCAAAAGTATAAAGAAATTAAAGTGAGCTAACAAGGAGGGGGCAATAAGTGGATCATACAAAACGATAATCCACTTATTTTCACCCATTTACATTCAAAACGTATACCTAAAAAAGTGGTTGATTTACAGTCCGAATTAGCGAATTTTTCGCACTAAATCGTCAAAATCCTCTCTCGATCCACGGGCTTTATTCCTTACTTTCGCCCGATAATTATAAATTGTATTCACCGAATAACGAAGAAACTCCGCAATTTGTGAACTGTCTTCAATACCCAGACGTATCAAAGCAAAGATGCGCAGTTCAGTATTCAATAACTCGCCTTTCTTCGGTAAAATCTGTTCATTTTCCTGTAATAAGTCATTGAATTTTCCCACAAAGTTAGGGAAGAGATGCAAAAAGGCTGTATCAAAGTTAGCATACAATTCTTCCAGTTCTTCATCAAGAGCATCCTGGGAACGCGTTATCTTTAATAATTCCGCAATTTGTCCGGCGGACACTTTCTTATTCACCATCCGCCGGTAAGCGTCTAAACGGTTGATATAAGTAGAACACAACTTGATGAAACGGGCAATATATTCTTCCTTAATCTGATTGGACTCTGAGAGTTCGACATTGGTAGAGGACAGGCAACTATTCATTTGCCTCAACTCCTCATTCAATCCGTTTAACTGCTTATTAGCTACCTGAAGATGATTTCTTGCATCTGCCAGCTTTTTCATCTGACAGTAGATATATCCCAAAGCTACAATCAACAACACCAACAGTGCAGTGATAAGCAGCAGGTTCTGTTGAAGACGGTCGTTCTGCTTTTCAATCATTGCCTGATAGGTTTTATCAATCAATGAAAGCACGTCAGCACTCTGCCAACTACGCAAACGGGCATTGTAGAACTTGGTCGCATTCCACGAAAAGCGCATATATTGGTACGCACGTTCCATATCACCATCTTCGTAAAGTAGCTGGGCAAGCATCCACAACGAAGCATGGTCCTTAATGGCAGAACGAATATCCGATATAGCAGAAAGACAAAGATTCCGTTTCTCTCCCAGACTATCATTACTGTACTTGTAAATCAAAGAACGATGATAAGTAGCCATCGCATATTGGGGAGTATATGGTTCTATTTTCGTCAACCGGAGATCATTCACTTTCAGGGCTTCCTCATACTGGCGTTGATCGCGAAATGAGGCTTCACGCATCAGCAGGTATTCTTCCGATTCCGGAGGCAATATAGCATATAATGAATCTCTATATGCCTGCGAGATACTCCAATAACGTCCCGAAAGGGTTTTATCCTGTGTATAAACGCCCAACTCGCCATACACATGGTCAAAGCAGGTGTAATAATCGGCTATTAAACGAGGAATGATTTTCCGACGGTCTACCGATTCCAACACATCAAGAGACTCTTTATACATTCCAGTTGATGATAATAATAGCGAAAGCTGCAACTGACTTTCTATCTTCCGGTCTGCATCATGCAAGCGCTCTGCAATCCGGATATTTTCATTCAAATAATGGATGGCAGAGTCGCAAATAAAAGCTTTATATTCTTTGTATATCTGACTGTTCAGATTGTACTGTTCCGCAGAATTAGGTTCTATTCCGTGTGTCAGTTCTTTAAGATGCTTGATACGTGATTCACGTTGAACCACATACGTCTCATGTTCTTGAATCGTCAAATCAAGCACATTCAACAGTGAGTCCAGGGTCTTATCGGCCCGGGTATATAATGGAAAAGAGAGAAGTAAAAGAAATATCAGGTACTTTTTTTTCATCGGAGTATTAAACTTTAATAGAAGATTACAAGATTAATAAAGACAAATGTAGAGAAAATCTTCGTAATCTTATTACAAATAGTTCATAAATTAAAGGAACAACCCCCGGATACATACCTGATAAAAATAAATACCATATTACCAGCCGAAGCTCTTACCAATAAAAGTATTATCTTTGTTGCATGAAAAAGTTAGTCATTGTAGGATGTGGACGACTTGCAGAAATCGTTGCGGATGCAGTTGTCAAAGGCTTATTACCAGATTATGACTTGGTAGGTGTCTATTCACGTACAGCTTCAAAAGCAGCGCACATCGTTCATAAAATGCAGCAATATGGCAAGCCTTGCATTGCTTGCGCCACATTGGAAGAGTTATTGGCATTAAAACCAGATTATCTGGTGGAATCGGCCTCTCCTGCCGCTATGCGGGAATTGGCTTTGCCGGCATTGAGAAACGGAACCTCTGTCATTACCTTGTCTATCGGTGCTTTGGCAGACGAGACATTCTATCAGGAAGTGACAGAAACCGCCAGAGCAAATGGTACACGGGTCTATATTGCATCCGGAGCTACCGGTGGATTCGATGTTTTAAGAACTGCCTCTCTGATGGGAAATACAACGGCCCGCTTCTTCAATGAAAAAGGTCCTAATGGACTCAAAGGAACTCCCGTTTATGATGATTCTTTGCAAACGGAGCAACGTACTGTTTTCTCCGGTAGTGCTGCGGAAGCTATTCGCCTCTTTCCAACCAAAGTGAATGTTACAGTTGCCGCCTCACGAGCTTCTGTCGGTCCGGAGAACATGCAGGTATCCATACAGTCTACTCCCGGATTTGTGGGAGATACGCAAAGAGTAGAAATCAAAAATGACCAGGTGCATGCCGTAGTAGACATTTATAGTGCCACATCGGATATTGCAGGGTGGTCAGTAGTGAGCACCCTGATTAATATCGCATCACCCATTGTATTCTGACAGATTGGCCAACACTTTTGCGCTCAGGCGGTCAAACGCCTGACGCGTGCGGCCAGTAGACACCTGCATACAACGTACATGCGGATGATTGAGCAGTTGCTCACCCCCCAACGCGCCTATCGTGTCACAAAAACAAAGGTTATCACCTTCCAGCCATTCAGTAAAAGCAGCCTCATCCCATGCCGGCGACAAACCGGTATTGAATAAGATCTTCCGGTTACCCATCTGCTTAAATTCCTCTTCGTGCAACAGAATCGTATTTTTATTAAGGCAACAACAAATGACTTCACTCTCTGCCAGGAGTTCCCTCAATGGCAAAAAGCGATATCCTTTGGCAGTAGCCACTTCTTTCTCACTGCGGGCATAATATGAAATATCAGCACCAAAAAATTTCAAGGCATCCGCTATCATGCCGCCAGACTTACCCAGTCCGACTATTCCGACTTTCAATCCGGTGACCTCACGAGGCAACTCCTCCCACGATTCCTGCCCAAAGCCGTGCAAACAGCGCACCAACTCACTGACTACATATTCCACTACTCCCTCGTCACCATAATCCCGAATACCTGTCACCGTGATACCCCGTTCATTAGCATAGCGAATATCGACATTGGCACTTTCGGGAGAATAGAGTGAACAACACATTCCAATGTATTTCACATTCGGACAACACTCGAGTACATACCGGTTGATACGGGAGGTATAACTCAAAAGCACCGCATCAGCATCTCCGATACGGGCAATGATTTCATCATCATTCACGGGTATGTCAGGATACATCACCACCTGACCGGCAAATGAATACAACGCTTTTTCGGCCGACGGAACCAGACTGACCGGCTCTATAGCTACAAGTTTCTGAAACATCGTTTTTTTATTTTAGATTATTCGCGGTTAAGATAACCAATTGAAGAATAAACACTTTGCATAATTTGGGGAATTGAGAGATAACAATTTGGTAACTGTGCGCATTTTAGCGATTTGCAGAGTTGTATCTTCAAGTAACTCTTTCGAATACAAAAGTAACAAAATTCTCTCAGGAAACAAACTCACGACCGGTTTTTATACAATTCGACAGTAAAAAAAACTCCGTTATTCGATAATCTTCCTTTTGACAGAGGACAGCTTTCCTAAGTCATGCGGAGTAAATTGTATAAAGCAAAAGGATCCCTGCAATTTGACAGTAGAGACCCTTTTTGTAAGTTGGGCGGAGATATATTTTGTAATCTGCCGATGGCAGAGCGTTTTTAATCGACTACTAATTAAGATATAATCTTTTTACGACAACATATGTCGTCTACCGCATCAGGCATAAAATTGGATTTCAAAAAATAAATCAGACCGCCTCGAAGTTCAACTTCGGGAAAGGCGCGGATTACTGCTGCCCGAAGGTGATGCTATTCCATCTCATGAGTTGGCCGTTGGGCATCATAAGCCATTCGTTGTCGCTGGAGACTTTGGGGGCGGCATTGCCACCCTGCTTCTTATCGGCGTTCAGCACGAGGTCGCACTTGGCGGGATTGAATGCGCTATCTCCGTAATGACTGTCTCTGTTGTGAAAAACGGCGGTGCGCTCTATACTGCTGCGACCATCACTTATGTCAACGAAATTTCCGGCTGCGGTGGCTTCTATCCGGGTGAGGCTGCGGCAGCCCGTTACGATATAAGTGCCGAACTCGGTACACTTCGGTATTTTGAGCGTTTCGAGGCCCGTGCATCCGTAGAAAGCCTCCTGGCCTATCGCAGTCACATTATCCAAAGCGAGCGTCTCCAATGAAGTGCATCCCCAGAATGCGTTTAGATTAATCCAAGTAACCTGCGAAAGATTCACCGTAGTCAGCGCAGTGCAACCTGAAAAAGCACTACCTCCGATTACCTTCATATCATCGGGCAGCGTCACCTCCTGCAAGGCGGTGCAATTCGCAAAGGCGACATCGGGTAGAGTTGGCTTTCTACCCCAGTCCGTCACTCCGGTGAGGTCGCATTTCGTGATTTTTTTATTATTGATAAACGTACCCCAGTTACCGCCAATTCCTGTTTTGGAAAGTTCGCCCGTCAGCTTGATTTCGGTGAAGCCTGCGGCGAGGGCGGCAAGGATGGTTAGCTGCGCTTCGTCGGCAGTCATGGAGGTCATGTCGATGTTGCCGGAAGTGGGGGGTGTGAAATTCTTCAGGCGCAGCTTGATTTGATGTTCCGCCGCCGGGTCGAGGTAAAGCTCGAAGTTGTCGTCGTACTTCTGATGCGGCTCTCCATAGAGGCTGACCATTGACTCCGGATCCACTTTCAGACGGTCGCAGTCCGCCTGCGTCAGTTGGTAACCGCCGGCACCTTGGGCGATGGAGGTTACACCGGTCGTGGTGAAAAGGAGATGCACATCACCCGTGAGGGCTTTCGGAACGGAGATAAGGGGATGGGAAACGGTCGGGTTATAAATGCTGTATAGGTCTATGTAAGCCCCGGCAGCGGTCTTTCCCCCGTTCAGCACGAGGGTGGCGCCATACCAGACGCTTACACAGCACGAACCGCTGACTGCCGTGCAAGACAATTCGCAGCCGTCACCCAGTTCCAATGCCGCTTTCTCGCCGACAGCCACAATCATGGTTTCATATTGCCCGTTCAATGCCACGTCTTTGCCCAGCGTAATCCTGCCGTTGTAAACACCTACCGCGGAGTTCATACCTTGTCGGACCAGATTGATATTGGTGAGTTCGATATAAACGGCATCGGCGTCGGGGCTGGAATTGCCGAGGAAGTGGAAGTTGTTGCCTTCCCCTTCCCAGGTGAGGGTGTGGCCGCCGTCTATCTTGAAGTGGCCGCTGCCGTTTATGGGAGGGGTGTTGTAGTCACCTCCCGCGGGTATCGTGATGTCGGCGCCCAGCGTGACGAGTGTCGGAGCGTCGGCCGAGGTGCCGCCCGTCTGCAGGGCGTCGAGCAGGGCGTCGTAGGTGGTGACGGTGATACCTTCCGGCACGGGCTCCGTTACCGGATCGTCCTTGCTGCACGAAGCAAAGACTACTGTTGCACATAGCACTAACAAAGAACAAATCTTTTTCATGTTGTTTTATATTTGATTAATATTCATGGGAAAACAAAAAAGCGCAGAGCGGTTTATGCCCTACGCAGCAAAAATATAATGAAAATTTTGGATGATTGGTGCACGTTTACGCATATCTGACGTCGAAACGTGCAACACAAGTGTTTTTGTGGATTTATTGTATGTTGGAACAAGCTGTATCGCCAAATATACAACAGTTTGGAGGTGTTATCTATTTTTGTACTCGGTAAAGGATCCCCTGTTATCTCCCGGAAGATTTTACAGAAATGGCTTTTGTGGGCAAAACCCGAAAGCTCGGCAATCCTCTCCATTGTATAATCCGGATGTTTCGCCATTTGCTCTGTGGCGTATTCTACCCGTTTATTGTTCACCCAACGTTTGAAACTCACCCCGTAAGTCGAATTGATGAATACAGATAGTTTCCGTTCCGGGATATGCAGAGCCTCGGCATAGTCGCCCAGCACAACACCCTGCTGGAGATACAATAATAGTTTTGCCATTTCATCTTCCAGTTCCTTGTCTCCTTCACTCTCCTTTGCCGGCTGCGATTCTTCCTTCTCCTCTATCGCGGGCAAAGCCTCATAGTAAAGTTTGTATTGGTAGTTGATATACCTCACTCCAAAGTCAAAGTAGTACACTGTAATCACCACCGTGATTATTCCGTCGAATAACGGGGCAGGAAATATACTGAACACCAGAACGGCAATACCGATGCAGGCAGCCTCGTAGAACAGTCTCGAAGCCCACCGGAATTCATATTTGTCGGTGTCGGAGAAATAGTTCTCAATCTTGGCCATATAATTCCGTTGCTCACGCCGGAATAAACGGACGTAAATCACGATCTGCGTCAGATAAGTAGCCGCAAATACAGTTCTTAACAAAAGAACCGGATTCGTGATATTCGCTATATACTCATCCACCGAATAGATCCTCACATCAGGAAATAGAAGTATCGTTAATAGATAGAGTCCCACAAAAAACAATGTCGGACAGAGGTGTCGCAAAATATTTCGCCGGCAAACGTATGGTGAATGAAAAAGTATCAGTACGATAAAAGTAAAAAGCGCCGCCTGCAACTGTGCCGCAACGAGCACAGGCATTGCAAATATATCGGCAACACTCTCCTGCACCCTGTTGTAAAGGATAAGCGCATTGCACAGAGCCACGATAATCGATGCAATACTTAGGAATCGTTTGGCATTGCGGTAGTGCGGATTTATCAGCTGTGGCGCTGTTTGAATCAACAGCAGAGCCATCCCCATCGTCAGACAACCGAAGATATTGAAGTAGTATATGATATCCAACATATTATAGTCTGTGTTATCGGTCAAACAACATTCGGACGAGAAATCCACTGTAAGGCTGTTTCATAGACACCTCATCACCGTTTTACCTGTATTCACAGCCAAAGGTACTGTATTTTTTTAGCCATACATCATACTTATACCACATTTTGCACTGATTCAATCCATTCGGGTAGATACTACCTCTTCATTTCTCTGTTCTGTTCCCAATCTCCAATCTTGTGCGACAAGGTTTTCATCGATATTCCGTTAGATTTCACTACTCGCCATCCGGTTCCTTTCGTGGCGGTGCAATGAAATGCATCTGATTACCCCGTCCCTCTCGTTTGATAATGCCTTCGGCTGCAAAAGATTTAAGATCGTCCAATGCAGTATTCTTCAGGCGTCCTGTAAGTTGCGTATAAGTGGCTCTTGTGATGAAGCCATGCTCTCCGATATATTGCAGGACGAGTTTCTTCAGATTGTCTCTGCCCCACTTACGCGAAGTGTTGAAATCGACACACTTTCTACGCTCCAAATCTCCGCGAATACCTACACGCATACTCTTGGAAGCACGGAAATTCACCCCGTTGAAAGCTACGGATTCAGAACGAATATCATTCTTATTTGCTACCAATCGGGAAGCTTTCACTTTGGCTGAAAAGAAACCGAACTCTCCCAATTCGACGCGGTATCCTTCACCCAGATATTGCAATACATCGTCTTTCAGTTCCATCAGGATACCTTCTATCACTCCTTCCTTAAATCCGGTTCTCTTAGCAACGCCACGGATCAATCGTTCTGCCGGAATCGTTCCACTGTAGACAATGTCGGCATACATTGTTTCCGTTTCTCCTTCCTTAGTAGTCAAGGCAGGCTTCTTCTTTAAATTGTAAAAGGCCATAATCTTATTGTTATATTTAAGACTTTTCAGTGCAGAGAATAAAGATTTTCAGTGCAGAGATTTATCATTGTTTATGCACTCGGGTAGTTGTCCGGTTGTAACGGGACAATAGTCACTTTGTAAACAGCCTAATGTCACCTTATAAGGTGATATTTATCACTGCATAAGGTGACCACCTGTCTTTACAAGGGTAAAAAACAGTAAAGATACAAAATTAATTAGCGGAAAGCAAGAGACGGCACAATAAAGCTCAATATATGATTGTAATATGATTGCAAAATAAAATTCATCTGCCAACTACCGGACATCGGTTTCTCTTTATTTATTCACATAGATTTGTTGATTTCTAAATTATTTCAGTACATTTGCCCGACCTACTTCTATTGCAGAAAGGATGAAAATAAACGAAATACAGTGCATAAAAGAACTACGCAACGGCTCCTACCAGGCTTTTACACAGATTTATGAAGCCTATGCCGACCGACTTTACAGCTTTGTTCTTAAACAACTAAAAAATCGTTCCCTGACACAGGACATTGTTCAGGATACCTTTTTACGCCTGTGGGACAACCGTAGCCAGTTGAATAGCTTCGGCAATCTGCAGGCTTTCATCTTCACCATCGCCAAACATCAGGTCATTGATTATTTCCGCAAACAGATCAACGAACTGCAATTCGAGGATTTTATGGAGTACTGCGAGAACCAGGCAACTGACGTATCGCCGGAAGATATCTTATTGTACGACGAATTTCTGCAACAACTTCAACAATCGAAGAAAGTTCTGTCACAACGGGAACATGAGATTTATGAATTAAGCAGGGAGAAACATATCCCCATCAAGCAAATAGCCGAACAACTGGATCTCTCCGAACAAACGGTGAAAAACTATCTGACTTCCGCCCTGAAGATTCTTCGCAGCGAAATGATGAAATATAATATTCTCTTTATTTTCTTCCTGTAATAGTATTCTTTATAACGGCTGTCAGAAGTAGTTTCTTTATCCCCATCAAGTCAAGATACCACCTAACAGGTTATTTCACATTTCCTAATTTTATGTTATAGAACATAAAGAAATCATAGTACTCCCCTATTTCATTCACGTATAACCAATAGAAACACCCATAAATATGAAAGCACTATTTAAAGATTTATACCGTCAGTACCTTGAAAAAGGAGTTTCTCCTACAGACTTCGGGCAGTTCAAGGAAGAACTCAATCACATTCCGGATGAGGAACTCTGGAATGTCATGATAGATATGGAAAAGGATGCTACGACGGAAATCGGGATGCCTCCCATGATGAAAAAACAGATACGAAAAGAAATGCATCAGATTATCTGGAGACGGCGTTGGATACAGATTACCAAATATGCTGCTGTAATCGCCCTGCTTGTGACTTCTTCTCTCGGCGTTTATTCTTTATTGAATACCCCGGAAACACAACAAATGATAACTGCCAATGTAAAATCGGGCAGTAAATCGGAAATCATATTGCCAGATGGAACAAAAGTGCAACTGAATGGTGCCACCACTATCACGTACGATGTAAACAGCTCCAAACAACGATTAGTACAACTGTCGGGAGAAGCCTTTTTTGATGTGGCAAAGAATCCCGACTGTCCTTTCAGAGTGATAGCCAACGGCCTGCAAATCGAGGTAGTAGGAACTAGTTTCAATGTAAATACTTATAAAAAAGGCGTTGTTGAAACATCCCTGCTCACCGGACAGATTAAAATATCAGGCGGCTCCTTTCCACAAGAGTATATTCTTACTCCCGGCGAGAAAGCGACCTACTCCAGTATCAACAATGCACTCAAAATAACCCAAGCTGACGTTCATGTGGAAACCGGCTGGTGCGACGACTATTTGATATTCGACTCCGAACCTTTGATAGATGTCATTGAGGAGATAGAGAGATGGTATGGAGTAGAGATCGAGCTAAGATGCCCCCAAATCGGACAGGATTTATTATCCGGCTCTTTCCGCCACGAAAACATACAGAATGTGATTCATTCATTGAGTCTGCAATACAAGTTCAAATACGAGATACATAAAGATAAAATCACTATTTATTAACCATTTGAAAGAAAGGAGCCTATGAAGAACAGTTAGTAATTATATAAAGAAACAACCAAAGAATCGCCCAATCCTTTGGTTGTATGTAAGTCGATAAAATTAATCCATTAAACATGAAAAATAGTATCAACTATGAATTACACAAAGTTAATTTTTTCCTTTAGAAAGAGGAGGCAGAATCTCCTTATTTTTAGAAACTTTACCATTTTACTTGTTGCGTTGGTTTTATTACCCGCAGGAGTATCGGCACAAAAAGGAAATGTGTCGGTAAACATCAATAATGGTACGGTGAAAACATTTATAAAGGAGATCGAGAAGCAAACCCGGTATACATTCGTTTATCGGAACAATGTCCTCAACGACCAGGCGAAAGTGAGCGTCAATTGTAAAAACAAGCCTCTCGACCAGGTCCTGTCGCAAGTGTTCACTCCTTTGAATGTTTCTTATTCGCTTAATAACAACACTATTGTATTAGTGAAAAAAGAATTACAGCAACAGAAAAAAAGTGAAAAGAAAACGATCAAAGGTACCGTAACAGACGGAAGAGGCGAGCCGATTATCGGAGCCAATGTCATACAGGAAGGTGGAATCGGAACAATTACAGATGTTGACGGAAACTTCACCGTTATGGCAGACCCATCCAAACCGTTGAATATATCCTATATCGGATACAAAAAGAAATCTGTCCGTATCGGTGCTTCACCAACAGTCAGCATAGCGTTGGAAGAGGATGCACACGTCATGGATGAAGTAATCGTCATCGGATATGGTTCCAAAACCAAACGGGATGTCACATCTTCCATTGGAACTTACAAACCGGGAGAAGTCAATGTCCGCCAAGTACTAGGTGTTGACGAATTGTTACAGGGACGCGTATCCGGAGTGAATATTACGTCAGCATCCGGCGTGCCGGGAAGTAAAAACCGGGTGAGCATCCGTGGAATCGGTTCAATCACCGCAGGTAACGAACCGCTGTATGTAATCGACGGAGTACCGATCAACAATACGTCAGGAGATACCGGTGCTTGGGGTGCACAATCGATGAATGGTCTGAATGATTTCAATCCTTCCGATGTGGAATCCATACAGATTTTAAAAGATGCGGCTTCTGCTGCTATTTACGGCTCGCGTGCGACGAATGGCGTTATCTTGATAACAACCAAAAAAGGAAGCAAAGGACAGGCGAAAGTGAGTATTGACACGAATGTCAGTTTCTCCAATTTGACCAGAACAGACAAACTGGACATGGCCGACACTGATCTGTTTCTGGAAGTGCTGAATGAAGCTATCGACAACTATAACCTGCAAACCAACAGTACCCAGGCACGTATCGATAACCCCGCACCGGGAAAGGCGCAGACAAACTGGCTTGATCTGGTGCTCCGTACGGCTGTTACCTACACGACTACCGCGTCTGTGTCAGGCGGAACGGACAAAACGAACTATTATCTGTCCGCCAATTACAAACACAACGAAGGTGTGATTATCAATAATCTGCTTAAACGTTACAATCTGAAGGTTAATCTGGACACAGAAATCAAAAAGTGGCTCAAAGTAGGAACTTCCCTGAATTTAAGTTATTCGCGCAATAACCGTGTCCCTACCGGTTATAACATAGGAACCAGTGTTATCACCCGTGCCATCGAACAACGCCCTTGGGATTCTCCTTATCGTCCCGATGGGGAATATGCTGTCGGAGGACAGGAACTGGCCAACCATAACCCGATACAGGCACTTAACGAAGAAGATGTATATATCGACAACTATCGTGCCTTGGGGTCACTCTATATGCTGTTCAACATTACGAAAGACTTAAACTTCAAAACTACACTCGGAGAAGATTTCAATTATACGGAAGAGCATATTTATTACAGTGCTGACCACCCTTATGGCAATAAAGTGGGAAAACTGATTGACGGACGGAAATCCTATGCGAGTACGTTATGGGAAAATGTCCTCACTTATAAGCACTCTTTTGCAGAAGATTTCTCTCTGGACGTGATGCTGGGACACTCCATACAAAAGGACGTAACTTCTTCGGCTGCCCAAACGGGTATTGGATTCCCCTCTCCTTCTTTTGATGTCAACTCTGTTGCCGCCGAGTTTTCAGATGTAAGTACAGGACTTTCCTCATTCTTGTTACAGTCATTCTTCGGCCGTTTAAGTCTGAACTACAAGAACCGCTATTTACTAACAGGAACAATGCGCACTGATGGTTCTTCCAAATTTATATCCAACAATCGCTACGGATATTTTCCATCTGTCAGTGCGGGTTGGAATCTCGGAGAAGAATCTTGGTGGAAATTTCCACAAACCGATGTAAAGCTCCGCGCAAGCTGGGGTTGCACCGGAAATCAGGGAGGAATCGGTTCCTATGCCTATCAAGCATTAGCCGGTGGAGGGTACAACTATAATGGTGAGAATGGCTTAGGACTGACTACTGCAGGTAACCGCGACCTTAAATGGGAAAAAGCCCAACAAGGTGACATCGGAGTGGATCTTTCTTTTTTCAGAGGTGCAATCACATTCACAGCAGATGCATTCATCAAAGATACCAAGGATTTACTTTACCAGAAACCGACTCCCGCTACGTCAGGTTATACTAGTCAGGTATGCAATATCGGATCAATGCGTAATAAAGGACTTGAATTTACACTGGGAGCCAACCTTGGCAAAGGCTCGTTCTCATGGCATTCGGATTTCAACATCTCCTTTATCAGAAACAAACTGACCGCTCTTCTCGATAATAACGAGATATTGACAACTAGTTCTATGCATGCCCTCAAAGTCGGCGAACCGATAGGTTCTTTTTATATGATTAAATGGAAAGGTATCTATCAATCGGATGATGAGATTCCCGCCAAGATTTACGACCAAGGAGTAAGAGCAGGCGACTGTATTTACGAAGATGTAGATGGTAATGATGTCATAGACGAAAACGACAAGCAGTTTGTCGGCTCCGCTAATCCGAAATTCACCGGTGGTTTCAATAATACATTCAAGTACAAAGGTTTTGATTTGAGCATGTTCTTTACATTCTCATCTGGCAACAAACTTTATGAACTGTGGACCGGAGGTTTACGAATGGGCAACGGTACATGGCCAATCCTGAAATCGTCAGCAGAATCCCGTTGGACCGGCCCGGGTAGTACAAACAAGAATCCGCGGGCCATTTACGGTTATACATGGAACTCGACCAAATTTGTCAATACCCGAATGTTACATGATGCATCTTATATCCGCTGCCGTACAGCTTCAATCGGATATACTCTCCCAAAGAGTTGGATTAACCGGCTACATATTGATAATCTCCGCATATATTTCCAGGCAGATAACCTCTTCGTCCTGACGAAGTGGCCGTATCTGGACCCGGAAGTAAATGTAAGCCTCTCTGCAACCAACATGGGATATGATTATCTCTATCCGTCCCAACCACGTACGTTTACAATAGGTGTCAATCTTAAATTCTAACAGATATGAAGAATTTTATTATATCGTTATTAACAGTATTATTGGTATTTGCCACTAGTTGCAACGAAATGGACCAATATCCGCATAATGCAGTATCCAGCGATAACCTCACAGAAGAGGATGCTCAATTACTGCTTACCGGGCTTTACTTTTATATACAGAACAAGCCGACAGTCAACGGCTATCTCACACAAGACATTGTCGGCGGAGATCTCGTTCGTGGCGGGGCCACAGGATTGAAAGACCCCGTATTGCTAGTGAAAGACCTTGTCACCCCCGAAAGCGGCTTCGTCAGTGGACCGTGGGATGGATTTTATACGGCTCTCTACCAAGTGAATTCACTGATTGTCGCACTTGACAAATTAGCAGCCAGCCAGTCACGAAACGAGATATTGGGAGTAGCCAGCTTCTTTCGTGGTCTGATTTACTATCACCTGGTTAGCCGCTATGGAGAGGTACCCATTCTCGAAGCTCCTTTTTCGGGCGATATCGCAGCATCTACAGAAGAAGAAGGATGGAGCTTTGTAGAAAAGAATTTTCAGGTGGCTATAGATTACGCTCCAACTTTCTCCGACAAGTATTACGTCTCCAAACAGGCTGCAAAGGCTTTAATGGCAAGAACCAAACTTGCACAAGGCAAACTGACTGAAGCTGCCAAACTTGCCGAGGAAGTGATAGGTGATGCCAATTTTTCACTTGCCGACTTCGACCAGATCTTCCGTGGAAAAGCAAATCGCGAAGAGATATTCTCATTTGTAAATCTGCTCAATGAATCGAGCGTAAATTTAAGTGCTTCCCTCTATTCACGGGCTTCCGCCAATGGAGGTAGTTATACGTATGCACCGACTATGAAAGTGATGAATATGTTTGAACCGGACGATAAACGTACTGCCATATCCATCGATATGCAGGAAACAAATGAAGTCATAAATAAATATCCCGGCGGAGAGGTTACCACTGATCCGATCATTATTACCCGCCTTGGAGAGATGTATCTAATTAGTGCCGAAGCACAAGGACTTTCCAAGGGACTGTCCCGTCTGAATGAACTTCGGAACTTCCGCGGCCTTTCTTCTGTACATCCCGCTACGGAAGAAGACTTCATAGATGCAATTCTAAATGAAAGACATACGGAATTACTGGCAGAAGGGTTCCGCTGGTTCGACCTTGTCCGCCTCAACCGGTTGGAAAGTGATCTCGGCTTTGAACGTAAGTACAACAGATTACCTATTCCTGCGAAAGAGAGGTCTCTCAATAAACTTTTAAATCAAAATTCATATTGGGCTAACTAAAACGATGAAAATGATGAACTTATTAAAATACATGCAGATTCTGTCATTTGTATTACCACTGGCTTTCTTAAGCTGTTCGAACGATACAATTGAAGACGTACACTTTATCCCGCAGACAAAAATCGGTCAGAAACTATTAGCAGGCAGTGAAACAGTGGCACGCATATATACTGATACCAGCTTTGTTGTCGCATTGGGAGTTACGGAAACAGATGTCCATTTCCAGAAAGCAGACAGTCGCTCCACGCATATATTTATAATCGATATTGATTTGAATGAACCGGGAGTTTCATTAGAAGTAGGTATGCCGTATGATGCCGATGTACGCAATAACTTTCAGCGACAGACGTTGACGGAGATGGCAGATTATGCCGACCGTCCGTGGCACCGGGTAGCCGCCATGATTAATGCAGATTTTTGGGATGTCAGCACAATGGATATCAGAGGCCCCATTCATCGCAACGGAGTGATCTTAAAAAACTCATTCATTTTTAAGGAGTCACTCCCTCAACAAGCTTTAAGTTTTATCGCGTTGACAAAAGATAATAAGATGGTTATTGCCGATTCTGTGGAATATCGGGGTATGCAATACAACCTCAAAGAAGTGACCGGAAGCGGAGTTATCGTGCTGCGCGACGGGGAAATATCCGGTGCAACTTATCCGGGTATCGACCCGCGTACCTGTCTTGGATATTCGGATGACGGTCATGTCTACTTCATGGTGGTTGACGGACGTGTGGAATTCTACTCTTACGGACTTACTTATCCGGAAATGGGTTCGATAATGAAAGCATTGGGATGCTCGTGGGCTGTGAACCTGGATGGTGGCGGTTCTACCCAAATGCTTATACGACACCCGATAGCAGACATATTCCAAATACGGAACCGGCCTTCTGACGGACAGGAGCGACCTGTTGTGAATGCATGGATGGTAACAGTCAATGAACCTTAAAACTCTGAAAGTATGAAGAACTCAATATTTATTTTATCAATCCTATTTTGCTGTAACTTGTTCTGTGGATGCTCGGAATCGGACTCTTCTGATTCCCGGCAGCTTCCTCCAAAGCTCATTTCCATTATTCCGAAAGCAGGATCAACAGGAGGTACCGCTATTATTTCAGGAGTTTATTTCTCTGAAACAATCACTGATAACGAGGTGTTTATCAACGGAGTGAGGGCGGAGATTACTGATGCAACCCAAAATCGTTTAGTAATTACGCTTCCCGATAATCCGGAAGGTACTTACTCAATTAAAGTAAGTGTAAAAGGGGAAACTGTAGAAGGACTCAAATTTACTTATGCAACCCCTCAAGCCCCACCAGAACTGACGGTATTGCAGGTGATGCCTTCTTCCGCCTATGCAGGAGATTTGGTAACACTGATCGGCCAGTGTTTCAGTACAGTTGTATCAGAAAACCAAGTGACAATCAATGGAGCAGTTGCCGAAGTTAAAGAAGCAACTTCAAGTCAACTCAAAATTATTATTCCCGACACCGAGGAAGGCAGCTATCCTATCCGGGTGAAAGTAGGTACCAAAGAAGCCGAAAGTCCCCTGTTTACTTATCTCCATACAGTAACATTGACAACCTCTTCTTTAGCTCCTACACGTGGAAAAGCCGGAGAGGAAATAGTGATTTCAGGAGAGGGATTCGGTATGACAATCGAAGAGAATATCGTATCTATAAATGGAAAGCCGGCAACTGTAAAAGCGGTAACTGCAACAACACTTTCTATTATTATCCCGGAGAATCCTTCCGGTACGTATCCCGTCAAAGTCACCGTAGCAGATAAAACAGTAGAGAATCTAAGTTTCACTTACGAAGATTTGTCTTACACTGTTGAAACCGTAGCGGGCAACTCGGCAACTACCTCCACTGACGGTAAAGGAACAGCTGCTTCTTTCAAATTCCCGCAAGGACTGGCTCTTGCGCCCAATGGTGATATTTGGATTGCAGAAAGAGGAAATAACACCATCAGAAAAATGGATCAGGAATATAATGTGTCAACTGTCGCCAAAAGCGGTACCGTTACATTTAATGCTCCCTGGCAAGGTGGGTTTGATCCCTCGGGCATCTATTATGTAGCCAATAAAGCATTGAATAACATCATTAAGGTTACGCAAGACGGAACTTGTTCTGTATTCTCTGCTGAAACAACCTTTAAAAGTCCAATGAGCATCACATTTGACGCAAACGGGAATATGTATATAGCCGACCGGGATAACAAGGCCGTGAAGAAGATAACGTCCGGTGGAGCTGTGACCAACTACGATATGTCTTCACTCAAAGCCGGGCCTAATTGCATGGCAGTAGATAAGAAGGGAAGAATTTTTGTAGGTACCGGCGGTACTTATCAGTTACATATGTTTGATACGGACGGTACACTAAAAACGATATTTGGAACCGGGGTAGTACCCACTGTCGCCACTTATTCCGACGGTGAACAGAATGATTTATCCAAGGCAACCATGGGGGCAACATTCGGTATCGCATTTGGACCGGATGAGATACTTTACATCACCGATTATACAATGCATACCATACGTACACTAACTCCGGATGCAGAAGGCGACTATACGAAAGGAACATTGAAAACAATAGCTGGTATTCCGGGGACAAAAGGTAAAATAGATGGTTCCGCCCTGACTGCTACTTTCAATTGCCCTGCCAGCGTGCTGGTTTCGGACAAAGTATATATCGCTGATGAACAAAACCATTTGATTCGTTCCATAACTGTAAATAAATAAAGAACTATGAGAAAGATATACATACTACTGCTCGCATATTCACTCTTATCATTATTTGCAGCCTGCAATGATAATGATTACAAAGCGTCAGTGACAGAACTTAGGCTGGTACTTGTGAAACCCACCAATGTTTATTCCGGTGAAATAGCTACAATATTGGGACGTAATTTCAGTACGGTACCGGAAGAAAATGCTGTTTTCATCAATGACCAACAGGCAACCGTTATAGAAGCCTTCAAAGACGAATTAAAAATAATATTGCCTGAAATGGCTCCGGGAAAGTATTCCATCCGTGTCAAATCTCCCTCTGGTGAATTGACAGGTCTTGAACTCAATTATCTGAAAACACCGGATCAGGAATATATCGTTCAAACAATTGTCGGTCAGAAGGGGGTGTTTGAAATGACTGATGGAGTAGGCACTGAAGCTACAACCAAACTCCCCACAGGCATTACTTTTGCCCCGGATGGCAGTTTATGGTTTACAGAACGTGGATACAACTATATACGACGTATCTCTCCGGACTTCCTGGTCACTTCGCTCCTCGATGTAGCAGTAGACGGCAGCAGCGCTATCTGGCAAGGTGGATTTGATTCGAAAGGGAACTATTATTTCATTGACAAGGGAAAAGGTATGTTACGGAAAATAGAAACTAACAGTATGACCGTTTCAACCATAGCATCCGGTATGAAAAGTCCGATGAATGTAGCATTTGATGATGAAGACAACATATATGTATCGGCACGTGATAATAAGGCGGTTTATAAATTCACACCTTCAGGTGCGAAAACTACTTTTGCCACTCTTAACGTATCACCCAACTACATTGTATTCGACAAAAACAAGAACATGATTGTCGGTACCTCCAATGGATATGTGTTGATTCAAATCAGCCCGGATGGCACACAAAAGACGATCGCAGGAGATGGGGTAAAAGGACAAGAGTATTATGATGGAGACCCCGGCAATCCGCTTAGTGCAAAAGTGGGGGCTACTTTCGGAGTGGCTGCCGGTTCAGACGGATGCCTGTATCTCTCGGATAATACATACAACTGTATCCGCAAACTGACTCCTGATGCAAGTGGCGACTACTCAAAAGGTACGTTAGAAACCATTGCAGGTTCTGGAAAATCTGGTTTCTCTGACGGGAAAGGACTAAAGGCTACCTTCAACCAACCGTATGAGATTATAATTACAAAAGACTGCAAAACAATGTATGTAGCAGGCGCCGTTAATTATCTGATCCGACGTATTACCGTCAAATAAATAAATGCCCGGGGCATTACCCCGGGCTACTTTCATCATCATTAATGAATCTTACTAAGTCATGACTAAAAAACTTTTTTCCTTATTACTCATCCTATTAACCGCATTCTCCATCAGTGCACAAACAAGGACCGATAAATTGTTGAAGAATCTACATGATAATAAATCGAAATATATCTTTGTTATCGCTCATAGAGGAGACTGGCGTAATGCACCAGAAAACTCTCTGCAAAGTATCGAAAAAGCAATTGCCATGAAAGTCGACATGGTAGAACTTGATATACAGCCTACTAAAGACGGCAACTTTATTTGTATGCACGATGAAACTCTTGACCGTACTTCTACAGGAAAGGGAACAATAAAAAATTATACGACTGAAGAACTGAAAAAATTCGTCCTACGCAGTGGCAACGGAATCAAGACCCGCCAACCAATTCCCACCCTAAAGGAGGTATTAAATGTCTGCAAAGACCGTATCCTTGTCAATATAGACAAAGGAGGGACTTACATTAAAGAAATTATGCCTATTATCAAGGAATGTGGAATGGAAAAACAAGTCATTATCAAGGGATACTATCCTGTGGAGAAAGTGAAAAAAGAATATGGTTCCAATGAAAGTATACTTTATATGCCTATTGTTAATTTATGGGATAAAGAAGCGGTTGCTACCATACAAACTTTTATCAAAGATTTCACTCCAATCGCTTACGAACTATGCTTCAAAGATGATACTACCCCGAGCCTAAGAATAATAGATGAGATCATTAAATCAGGCAGTCGGATATGGATGAATACTTTATGGGATAGCCTATGTGGTGGACATGATGATGAGAATGCACTATTGGAAGGTAAAGATAGACATTGGGGTTGGATGTTAAAACATAAAGCTACAATGATACAAACAGACCGTCCACAGGAACTTATTCATTATCTGGAAGAAAAGGGATTGAGAAATCTGCAATAACTCTCTTTACAAGTTATTAAAAACATCTTATTAAGAAAGTAACAAACATCCTATTTTCAGGAACAACTTAACACATTTGCAAAAGAAAAAGGCCAATTCACCCCCATGAATTGACCTTTATTTTTTTCTATCTGTCTCTGTTATAATCTTTCATTCCTGTTATTCAGTCTTGAATTTGATCTTCAGAATCTTACTGATAGCCGGTTTATACTTCTTCAACATTCGGTCGAATCCCAAGTCATTCGGATGGGTCCCATCTACAGTCCCCTCATGGTCTGTTCCCAAGAATTGATCTTCTTTTATGAAATACAGGTTCTTGACATTCTTCTTTCGCAATACTTCTAGCTGTTCAGCGATGGCCTCGTTCTGTCGTTTTACATTCTCACGAGCTTTCTGGTTGAAATTACCTGTTTCACGTATCAATGTCTGTATCACAATAATAGGCGTATCCGGATGCTTCTGGCGCAACGTCATTACAAAATCAACAGTCCGGTCGGTTATCTCTTTGGGAGAAGGATTAGGAATACAATCGAGAATGAAAGCATCCGCATCAATATCCGCCAACATCTCGGCAACTTCTTTCTCCATCTTGCCGTTTCCGCTCAATCCTAAATTGATAAAATTATATCCGCTGCTACGGGACAAACGAGCCGGATAAGCCATCCCGGGACGACTGGCAGATGCTCCCTGCAAAATACTGGACCCGTATACCACTATCTTTTCTTTGAACGGATTTTCTCCTTTACGTATGTGTGCATCAGAAGAAACACCTATTTCCAGACTTTTCAGTTCATCATATAAAGGCAGATATAACAAACATTCTTTCTCTTCCGTACCCATATTATCAACAAGCACTTTTTCCGTAGTCACACCACCCGGTATCCCTACTCCGGCAAATTGCCATTTTCCATCCCGTTTGATATATAAATCCAGACCTTTCTGAGCAACTCTGGTCAGATTGGGTAACTGGTAATTATCAGGAACCATCCATTTGGCTTTTATGACGGGGCTATTCGTTGTAAAAGAGATAGCCAGACCGGCAGAGTTTGTGAATAGTTTCTTCACTGTGGGAGGCATTGTACAATACTTGGCTGTATCTACCCGATGGAAGTATTCGCCTTCGGTAGTTGCTTTGCCTACCAGTAAAAGCTCTTGAGCCGGTACATAGGTAATGTTATCCTTTTGTTGTCCGGAGGCTGTGAAGGGAAGCACCATCAGCCCCAAGCAAACCCAGACATTTCGTATTAAGTTTTTCATAATCAATTTTATATTAAATTTCTTTCGCTACCATCCAGCGCTCTACATTTCGTTTCTCTGCGCTAAACTCTACACCAACTTTTATCACTTGTTGATCCTCTGCCGTATAAGGAAAAGCATAACCTTTTTCTTCAATCTGCTCCATGGCCTGCTCAACAGTCCCATTCAGCTTGAATTCGAAAATATAGATGAACTTCGGGGTTCGTACAACCGCATCTGCACGTCCCCGTGAGCTATGTACTTCTGCCTGTGTGAATTGTCCCATCAGTTTGAATATTAAATAAATGATGACTTGATAATGACGCTCAGTCTGGTCATTCAACTCGTAAGGAAAATCTGCAAAGAAAGCTTCAAAGCGGTGCATGAAAGCATCAACATTGCCTGTACGCAGTTCTTGAACAAACTTACCTATATAAAAGCTTTGTTCTTCATCCGTGACTGCCGTATAAAATGGGAGTAAGAAGTTAAGAAAGCCATAACGTACTTCGTCGTTAGGAAAGCCTAAGCGATAAAGTCTAAATTCTCTATCATAGTCTTTTATGGTTAAATAACCACTCTGATAAATCAACGGAATAGGATTTTTCCTATCCGCACGATATTCAGTGAAAGCGGAAGCAGCTGTCTCTATACCATCCATCAGCAAGCGAAGATCATAATCGCTCTCTTTCAATAACTCCACAAGGAAAGTAGGAGTTCCGGTCTGAAACCAGTAATTACCGAACTCTTTACTGAAAAATGCATTCAGAACACTGAATGGATTGAACACTCCTTCTCCATTAGGATGAAAATGATAACCGTCATACTGCCGGGTCATTGTTTCTACAACTTCTTTCGTATTGATGTCATTCGCTTGCGATAAAGCTGCAATCTCCGGTTCAAAATTAGCAAGAAGTTCTTCGCGGGTGATTCCACAAAGAGTAGAGAAGTCATAATTCAGACTGATGTCATTCAATTGGTTCAGATCACTAAACACACTTACTTGCGAGAATTTGGTGACACCTGTCAGAAAAGCAAAACGAAGATAGCGGTCTGCACTCTTCAACACACCGTAGAAAGCTTTCAAAGTAGAACGGTAAGAATCGAGAAGCGGTTCATTCTGAATAGCCTGTAGTAAGGGCTTATCATACTCATCTACCAGGACTACAACACCCCTGCCTGCTTGTTCGGAGGCACGACGAATGACACCCAAGAAGCGGGAAGACAAAGTGGTTTCATCTTCTCCCCTGCCGTATATAGCTTCCCATTGAGTTAACTGGTTACTTAAAATAGCATCCAATCTGTCCGGTGAATCATATTTCTCGGCATTCAAATCCAGATGCAGTACGGGATATTCTTCCCACTTCTTTTCTAATTGTTCCACGGCAAGTCCCGTGAAAAGGTCACGCCGTCCCTTGAAATAGGCTTCAAACGTAGAAATTAACAAACTCTTTCCGAATCGGCGCGGACGGCTTAAAAAAAAAGGTTTACCGATGTTTGCTATAGTCCACATCAATGCGGTCTTATCCACATACAAGTATCCGTCATTGCGGATATCTTCGAAAGTCTGAATCCCGATAGGGAGTTTTCTGCCCGTCACCAACATACAATTTCTACTATTAGATTGTTATCACATACGTATCTGCTACAAAAATACGAATTCTGGCAATGAAAGCAAATCTGTCAATCAATTATTTGTAAATCAACGTAGATAAGTATTCCTCTGCAAACATCTCATTGGCAACTTCCAACAACATCTCTGCTGTTAGCTCTTCTATACGCTTAAAAACAAGCTCGGACGATTCATACTTATGATAATGAAGGAATGTTTTCGCCATCCCTAACGCATTATTCTCAAAGTTATCGGACGCTACTCCGATTTGCCCGATCAACTGCTTTTTCGCTGCCGCCAACTGGGAGGTAGTCATCTTTGTATCACGCATCCGCTTCAATTCCTTATAGGTCAATTTCAGGCAAGTATCCATGTCATCCACATCCGTCCCGAAATAAATACAGAAAGCTCCCGTATCCGTATAGGAAGTCAGATTGGATTCGACATTATAGACCAATCCTCTGCGTTCGCGAAGGGACACATTCAGTTTACTATTCATTCCGGGACCTCCAAGGACATTATTCAGCAGATAGAGTGCAGTACGTTTGTCATCATACGCATTATAGCCACGGCTACCGATCATAACATGCGCCTGATGTGTATCTCTGGCCACTGTCAAATGTTCCGGCACATACAGAGGCGGAGGTGTACGGCGATTCTCTACCTTCACATCAGGAATATCCAACAGGTATTTTTCTACCAGACGGATGATTCTCTTGAACTCGTATTGCCCCTGAACAAAAAACACCATATTTCCCGGTTGGTAAAAACGGCGGGTAAACGATAGAACATCTTCCGTGCGAAAACTCCGCAGAAGTTCCGGTTTACCAAGAATGTTTCTTCCCAATGGATGATTGCGGAAGATCATGTCTTCAAAATCGTCAAATATCAGTTCCGACGGAGTATCTTCATACGACTGGATTTCATCGATAATGACCTCTGTTTCTTTTTCTATCTCATGCTGCGGAAAGGTTGAATGAAATACAATATCCCCCAACAACTCAAGCGCACGTTCCAGATGTTCTTTCAGGAAAGCGGCATAGACGACAGTTTCTTCCTTATTTGTGTAAGCATTCAGGTCACCACCTACATTCTCCATCCGGTTGAGGATATGCCAGGCTTTCCGCTTCTCCGTTCCCTTAAAAATCAGATGTTCTACAAAATGGGCCATTCCCTGCTCATTCTCCGCTTCATCACGAGTTCCGGCATCAATCGCAAAACCACAATAAGCTACTTTTGAGAGGGTTGGTTCATGGATAATACGCAGGCCATTTGGCAATGTATATTCGTTACCTTGCATCGTTTTATACTTCCTTATTGAATTAATGCCACAAAAATACAATAAAACTTATTGCTGTTTATAGAAAATTGCAGATATTTGTGGACTATAACAGCAACAACGTATATGGAAAAGATAGGAATATTCTGTTCCGCCTCCGATAACATTGACAAAATGTACTTCGAAAGCGCCAGCCAAATAGGCAAATGGATGGGGCAGACAGGCAAAACCTTGATATATGGAGGAGCCAGCCTCGGATTAATGGAATGCATAGCTCGTGCCGTGAAAGAAAATGGTGGTAAGGTTATTGGAGTAGTTCCTGCCAAACTGGAAGAGAATGGCAAGGTAAGCACTCTGTTAGATGAAGAAATTCATACCCGTAACTTGAGTGACCGCAAAGATATCATAACGGAGAAGTCGGAGGTATTGGTTGCACTCCCCGGAGGCGTCGGTACTCTTGATGAGATTTTCCACGTAATAGCCGCTGCCTCTATCGGATATCACCAAAAGAAGGTCATTTTCTACAATGAACATGGTTTTTACGACGAGCTATTAAAAGCGCTCCACACCCTGGAGGACAAAGGTTTTGCACGACAGCCTTTCTCAACCTATTACGAAGTAGCAAACACATTAAATGAATTAAAAGAAAAAATAAACTGATCCTATATGATAGACTCCATCAAACAACTTTTGCAACAGGAAGCACAAGCTGTGCTCAACATCCCCGTAACAGACGCTTATGAAAAAGCGGTGAAACTGATTGTAGAACAAATACATCAGAAAAAGGGAAAACTGGTAACTTCCGGTATGGGAAAAGCCGGGCAGATTGCTATGAACATTGCTACGACTTTCTGTTCCACCGGTATTCCATCCGTCTTTCTGCATCCCAGCGAGGCGCAACACGGGGATTTGGGTATCTTACAAAAAAACGATCTACTCCTGCTGATCTCTAACTCTGGCAAGACACGTGAGATTGTGGAATTAACCCGCTTAGCCCATAATCTGGACCCGGATCTGAAGTTTATCGTTATCACCGGAAATCCGGATAGTCCGCTGGCAAAAGAATCGGATGTCTGTCTAAGTACCGGCAAGCCTGCAGAAGTCTGTGTGTTAGGGATGACTCCTACTACATCCACTACTGCCATGACAGTGATCGGAGATATATTGGTAGTACAAACCATGAAGGAAACAGGATTTACTATCGCTGAATATTCAAAACGTCACCACGGCGGTTATCTGGGAGAAAAATCAAGATCACTATGCGAAAAGTAATCGGTATCGGAGAGACCATCCTCGATATCATCTTTCGAGGTGACCAGCCTTCCGCAGCCGTACCGGGAGGTTCTGTATTCAACGGTATTGTCTCATTGGGACGAATGGGAATAAACGTCGGCTTCATCAGTGAAACCGGGAATGACCGTGTAGGCAATATTATCCTGCAGTTTATGCGTGAGAATCATATCCCAACCGATCATGTAAATGTATTCCCGGATGGAAAATCACCCGTATCTTTAGCCTTCCTGAACGAGCAGAGTGATGCCGAATATATCTTCTACAAAGACTACCCGAAGCAACGTCTGGATGTTCTGTTTCCGAAACTAGAGGAAGACGACATTGTCATGGTGGGTTCTTATTACGCACTGAATCCGGTTCTGAGGGAGAAGATTCTCGAATTACTAGATCAGGCACGTGAAAAGAAAGCCATCATCTATTATGACCCGAATTTTCGTTCTTCACACAAGAATGAAGCCATGAAACTGGCTCCGACCATTATTGAGAATCTGGAGTATGCGGATATTGTACGCGGTTCTTTAGAGGATTTTCTATATATGTATGGCATGCAGGATATAGACAAAATTTACAAGGATAAAATCAAATTCTACTGTCCCCGGTTCATCTGTACTGCAGGTGCGGAAAAGGTAGCGTTACGCTCTAATCTGGTCAATAAAGATTATCCGATAGAACCATTACAAGCAGTCAGTACTATTGGAGCTGGTGATAACTTCAATGCAGGGCTGATCTACGGATTACTCAAATACGATGTCCGATACCGCGATCTAAATAACTTGAATGAAGAGATCTGGGATAAAATAATCCAATGCGGGAAAGACTTCGCAGCTGAAGTTTGCCGAAGTTTCAGCAATTCGGTTTCGGTGGAGTTTGCACAAAAATACAAGTGATATTACAAATAAGGATTTGGATATAAGTAATTCATCCAGCGAAATCCCTATTTTCATAAAATCCATATTAAGTTAATCTGTCAACCTTAACTTAATATGGATTTCCTTATCTTTGCAAACAACCATATTCAATAAGCAATCTTACTTAATATATGAAAAGATTTATTTTACCTCTATTGATAATCTTTATCTTCATCAGTTTACCAGCAAAAGCAAACGATGAAGTAAAAACATTGTTAAAAGTATTAGATAAATCTCTACAAAACAAAGCTCGTTATACCCAACAAAAGCAAAGACAGATAGACAGCCTGAAAATAATATTA
>DXOJ01000472.1:0-8379 GCA_019412865.1 Bacteroides sp.
GATGAAAAATCTAGGTTTTCAGGTAACAATTAAAAATATCATCAAAAAATTTTATTAAAACGCTATGAAAACAATTCTAGTTACAGGTGGGGCCGGTTTCATCGGCTCATGTTATGTTCTTGGGCAGTGTGCAGCAGGGAACACTGTGATCAATCTGGATAAACTGACCTATTCGGGTAACCCAGAAAATCTGCTTTCAATCCGGGAAAATCCTCGGCATATTTTTATCCGTGGTGATATTGGAAACGAGGAGCTCGTTGCCCATATTCTTCATACCTACCACCCCGATGCTATCGTTAATTTTGCGGCAGAAAGCCATGTTGACCGCAGTATTATTGACCCCGACGCGTTCGTCCGAACCAATGTACTCGGCACGTGTACACTACTCCGGACAGTCAAGGACTGGTGGGCATCCCTCGGCCCCACCGCACGGTCCTCATTCCGCTTTCTGCATGTATCGACCGATGAAGTGTTTGGTACTCTGCATTCCGGTGAACCATCCTTTACCGAGGAAACCCCCTACTGCCCCAACAGTCCTTATTCGTCATCCAAGGCAGCTAGCGATCATTTCGTACGGGCTTTTCATGAAACATACGGTCTACCTACTCTTATCACTAATTGCTCGAACAATTACGGTCCACGCCAGTTTCCAGAAAAGCTTATTCCCCTTGTCATTCTGAACGCATTGTCCCGCAAGACGCTTCCCGTGTACGGCACCGGCTCTAATATTCGTGACTGGTTGCACGTGGAAGATCATTGTGCTGCTATCCAGTGTGTGTTGACAGATGGGGAGGATGGCAGAACTTACAATATCGGCGGCAACTCCGAGCGTACTAATCTTCAGGTTGTTTACAGCATCTGTGAGGTGCTTGATGCTGTGTATCCTTCTCCTGAAGGTCCGTATGTCTCTCTCATCAAGTTCGTGTCTGATCGTCCTGGACATGACTTCCGATACGCGATCAACAGCTCAAGAATTAGCTCCGAACTCGGCTGGAAGCCTACACATACATTTGAAGAGGGCTTGCGTGAAACTGTACAGTGGTATCTCGACAATCCCAAGTGGGTTGAGCGTGTTCAGAGCGGCGACTACCGTAGCTGGATCCAAAGTAACTATGCGGGGAGGATATAGGGTATGAAAGAATGGAAAGGCATCGTGCTCGCGGGGGGGGCAGGTACGCGGCTCTATCCGCTAACGCGGAGTGTCAGTAAGCAGCTTATGCCGGTCTACGACAAACCCATGATCTATTATCCACTAGCTACCCTCATGTTGGCAGGTATCCGTGATATTGCCATTATCTCGACTCCAGAACACCTGCCTCTGTATCGGGAACTGCTAGGGAACGGTTCACAATGGGGCTGTTCCTTTCATTATGTGGTGCAGGAGCGCCCGGAAGGACTTGCGCAGGCATTTCTGCTGACCGAAGATTTTATCCAAGGCCATAACGTATGTCTTATTCTCGGCGATAATATCTTTTTCGGCAATGGAATGGATGGACTTCTTAAGAAGGCCATGAACCGCGACGTAGGTGCGACTGTATTCGGCTATCATGTTCGAGATCCACACCGATACGGTGTTGTGGAGTTCGACAACAATTTACGTGCGATCAGCATTGAAGAAAAACCCGAGACACCCAAGTCGAACTATGCCGTAACAGGTCTCTATTTTTATGATTCCAATATCGGTTCCATAGCGTGTCAAATCAAACCCTCCGCGCGTGGAGAACTAGAGATCACCTCAGTTAACAATATATACCTTGAACGCGGCCTTCTAAATGTCGAACTCATGGGCAGAGGGATAGCTTGGCTCGATACGGGGACACATGATTCTCTGCTTGAAGCGAGTTCTTTTGTACAGGCAGTGGAGATGCGTCAAGGGCTAAAAATCGCCTGCCTCGAAGAAATTGCGTGGCGCAACGGGTATATTTCCTCAGATGATGTCCGCAGCCTGGCTAAACCAATGAGTCAAAACGGTTACGGTCAGTATCTTTATGAACTTGTCGAAATGGGAGGGGAAGCATGGAGATAGTCGAAACCCCAATTGCAGGGGTTCTCCTTATCAAGCCTCAAATATGGGGAGATGTACGAGGCTATTTCGTGGAAACATGGCAAAAAAAACGCTATGAAGAAGCGGGAATTCATTTCTCCTTTGTGCAAGATAACCATTCAAAATCTACGGGGACTATTCTACGAGGACTCCATTTTCAAAAGCATTTTCCCCAGGGTAAACTTGTCAGCGTTTCGCTCGGCAGCGTTTTTGACGTTGCCGTAGATATTCGTACCGGCTCTCCTACATTCGGCAAATGGTACGGAGTGGAGCTTTCTCAAGAAAATCAGTGGCAGCTCTGGATTGCACCAGGGATGGCTCATGGTTTCGCTGTAACCAGTAACGTCGCACATTTCCATTACAAGTGTACGGAATTATACCATCCGGAAGATGAAGGCTCCATTCGCTGGAATGATCCGGATATAGGCATCGACTGGCCGATTCGTAATCCCATTCTGTCCGAAAAAGATACAATAGCACCTCTATTCTTAGAATATCAGAATTCCCAAATGCACCAATGAGATGCCCTAATCTTACAGTTACTATCTTTAACTATATAAATTAATTATTTCAAAAGGATATACAGTATGTCCATTCAATTGTTTAAACCTACTTTTCATATTGAAGAATGCCTCGATCAAATTCGGGAATGCCTTGAAATGGGATGGACCGGGTTGGGCTTCAAGACTGTTGAATTTGAAAATAAATGGAATGAATATACCGGTCATAACTATTCACATTACCTAAATTCCGCTACGGCGGGCCTGCATCTTGCCGTAGAAATCCTAAAACGTGAGAACGGATGGCAGGATGGAGATGAAATCATCACAACCCCCATTACGTTCATCTCCACTAACCATGCCATTCTCTATTCAAATTTAACTCCCAAATTTGCAGATGTGGATCAGTACTTATGCCTTGATCCCGTAGATGTTCGCAAAAAAATTAGTAATCGGACACGGGCTATTATTTTTGTAGGCTATGGTGGTCGAGTTGGACAGCTTGAAGAGATTCTCAAAATTTGTAAGGAATATGGTCTAAAACTTATTCTTGATGCCGCTCATATGGGGGGAACACGCATGGAAGGTCGCTTCCCCGGTACTCTTCCTGGCGTCGATGTAGCGGTTTATTCTTTTCAAGCCGTTAAAAATCTTCCGACGGCGGATAGTGGCATGATCTGCTTTGCCGATGAGGTAAACGATCACATTGTTCGTGAACTCTCTTGGCTCGGTATTAATAAAGATACCTATGCCAGAAGTAATTTAAAAGGAAATTACAAATGGAAATACGATGTTGAATATGTAGGTTACAAGGCACATGGTAATTCGGTTATCGCGTCTATTGGTCTTGTACAACTCAAGTATCTTGATGAAGATAATGCTGCTAGACGAAATATGGCTGCCTTGTATGATAAACTTTTTGCAAACAATCCAAATGTACATCCTATCCCTGTCAATTATAAGGACGAATGTTCTTATCATATTTACGCCGTGGAAGTAGACAATCGTGAAGCTCTCATGAAGGCATTAAATGATTCTGATATCTATCCTGGCGTACATTATCTTGATAATACAGAATATCATATATACTCTCATGATCATGGCACATGTCCCAATGCACATCGAATATCCAATAGAATTATATCGTTACCACTGCATCTACGTCTTACCAAACAAGATATCCAACTTGTTAGTGACATAGTAAACCAATTCACTCAAAATGCTTGTTATGTCTCTTCTAAGGCGTAAAACGCATATACTCGTCGAGTGCCCTGAACTTATACCTTCCGTAAGGGTTGGGGTACTTGAAATATTACAATATATCGAACGGGAATACGGACTTTGTGAGGTCCGTTTTTCCCGTACGTTCGATATTCATAGTTGTGACCTTGAATGGAGTGATATATTCATCTCTGTCCGCGGCTGTGAAGAGGCAACATGGAAACTAGTGACGCTCGCACGTAGATATGCACGTTATGTCGTTATGTTCCTTGATGACGATTTACTGCACCTGCCAAGCCAAAAAATATCCGAAGAACTCTACCGCGATGAAATCATTCGTGTTTATTTACCTAAAATTCTGGCTTGTAGTCACAAGCTTTGGGTTGTTAACCGCCGCCTCGGTGAAACGTATGGAAGCCTGACGAGAACCCCTTTTTTTACGAGTGAAGTCCCCATACAATTACCCAAGGAACGGCGAGATAAAACGGATAACAGCGTATTTCGTGTGCTCTATGCGGGCTCTGTTGGACATGGCTCCATTTTAAAGCAATGTATTGTCCCATCCGTTCCTCGCCTTATCAAGCGTTTTAAAGATAATATTCATTTTACGTTCATTGGAGCTGATCCCGGGCTCATTTCTTCCGCGCAAGTATCAGTTATTCCTTTTTTTGAAGATTATGATACGTATAGGAACTACGTGAATCACAAAAATTTTGACCTTGGTCTTGCGCCACTTGAGGATTCTTCCTTCTATTCATACAAGTATTACAATAAATTCTTAGAATATACACAAATCGGTATAACAGGTCTCTATAGCTCTGTGCCTCCCTATACAGACGTAATCCGAGATGGTGAAAATGGATTTCTTTGCGCAACAAGTGATTCAGCATGGGAGAATGCAATTTGTAGGATTGCTTTTCTTTCTTCACAGGTACGTCAAAACTGTTTAGCTAACGCAAGACAAATGATGGAGGAGCGTTTTTCTTATGCCTGCCAGGCCGAACATCTGTTGCGGAATTTTCCACAAATTGTTAATTATCGAGCTCCCCAACATACGATTCCTCCTGTACGGATTGTTCCTCTGCTTCATTACTGGCACCGCAGCTGGATGTATCTGAAATCGGACGGGATTGCTGCAATTCCCATCATTATCCAAAAAGCTGTTAAAAAATATATTTCAGGTTTGCGGAGAAAATATTCATGATAGCCCGCTATTTTTCTCATATATGGAAAGATCGATATGTACTCTGGGAACTGACAACTAAAGCACTGTCTATAAAATACAAGCGTTCCATGCTTGGAATGGCTTGGTCGGTATTGGTGCCGCTGGGACTTGCCAGTATCATAGGCTGTGTATATGGTGTTCTGTTTGGTGTTCCCCCACGGACCTTTCTACCGATCCTTTTCTCGGGCCTTAATGTCTGGATTCTTATTTTGGGTTGCGCCGATGGGGGAACACAAGCCTTCCTTGCAGCTGAAGGTTATCTCAAGCAAACTTTAGTCAATATGGAAATTTTTCCGGCACGGCTTGTGTTAACCAATTTTATTAATTTTTTGTATTCAATTATTGCCTATTTTCTAATCTATGCATTTATTGGAACAGAATTTTTTAGTGTCAAAATGTTGTTATTCTTTCCAGGATGCATTGTTCTTTTTGTTTTTTTACTTGCAGTAAGTAATATAACGGCAATTTTTAATCTTATTGCCCGAGATTACCAACCGTTTCAAAGCATTATTCTACAAGGTGTATTTTATGCGACACCAATCATATATCTTCCTTCAATGCTTGAAGAAAAAGGATATGCTTTTATATATAAATTGAATCCTTTTTATTATTTTATTTCTATTATACGTACGCCTCTTCTTGGAAAGGAAATTGCTCCACTGTCCGAATATATCATTGCAACGAGTATCGCCTTTATTCTGTTTGGATTCAGCATTTGGCTGGTCATGCGAGAGAAAAGACGCGGTGTCGTTTTTAGATTGTGAGGTTACATGAGTCATATTCTTCTTAAAGATGTTGATCTCTATTTCAGAGTCAAACGGGAGCGCAGTATAAAAAGTCTGCTGACTTTTCATAATGACGGCTTTCATACCTTTGGTGCTGATGGTTCGGTTCATGTTATTAATAAAATGAATCTTAATCTGCACGATGGTGATCGTCTAGCGGTGATTGGTCACAATGGAGCAGGAAAAAGTACATTACTAAAACTCATTGCGGGCATCTATCCCCCGTCTACCGGGATACTGCAAACCTCCGGACAAATCTCCTGTCTGTTTGAGTTGGCAACAGGTTTCCAGATGGAATGTAGTGGCTGGGATAATATTTATTTGCGCGGCCTTATGCTCGGGGAGACTCCCCAAAGCATTAGGGCCAAAATGCAAGAGATTGCCGAGTTTTCCGAACTAGGTGATTTCCTCGAAATGCCAGTAAAGTATTATTCTTCTGGTATGTTAATGCGCTTGGCTTTCTCCGTATCTACAGCCATCAAGCCAGATATTCTTCTATTGGATGAGGTAATGGGGGCAGGCGACGCTGGCTTTCTTTCCAAGGCCCAAAAGAGGATGCAAGAGCTTATGGAGAGTACCAAAATTTTAGTTTTTGTTACACATAGTTCTGCGGCAGTAACGGCTTTCTGCAATCGTTGCATCTGGCTGGATAAGGGAATTATTCGCGAGGATGGTGCACCTCGAGAAATTTGGGCACATTATCTTGCCGAAATGACGCAACCCAAGGAGTCCTAAAATGGACCATACCATATCAGGTTCATTTGAATCTATCTCCATTCAGCCTCTCCGGTTGGGGGAAATCGAAACACTCCGATTGATCCGCAACAGGGAAGAGATCAGGGCATGCTTCTTTTGCTCTAGTATAATCTCTACTGAAGAACAGCAAACATGGTATGCTGGCTACTTGAAAGAGCCCAACGATTACATGTTTTCTATTTTTTCGAAAAAGACCGGGGATTGGATTGGGGCTGCTGCGCTATACAATGTCGATGAGGCCAAGGGCCAAGCGGAGTTCGGCAGACTTCTTATTACTCCCGACTGTAAGGAGCGGGGTTTGGGTAAAGCTACTGTGAGAGGGGTATGCTCCATCGGCTTTGCACAGCTCGGACTGGGTTCTATTTACCTTGAAGTATTCGAGGCCAATCGACCGGCCTTTACCTGCTACACTCATGTCGGTTTTCACACGGTGTGTCGATCTGAGAGGAACGGATACCAGACGCTTTTGATGAAACTCAGCAGAGACTGTTTTAATCCCGCCAGCGCTTTGAGGAATAACAATGATTTCACTCCCCGTACGTAGATTTTTGGACGATCAGGAAATTTTTGCCTCGCCCGCCCGTCCCCAAAGTCCTTCAGTCAGTGTCATTCTGCCTGTCTACTGCCATAACGGGCCTCTGCTCGAACGTGCCATTTCCAGCGTACTGTCACAGGAGTTCACTGATTTTGAGCTGATTATTGTAGATGATGGGTCACGTGATGGAAGTTTTGATACTGCTATTCGATTTGCAAAACAAGATTGCCGCATCGTGGTAATTCGCCACCAACTGAATTCCGGACTACCCGCTATCCGTGTGAACGAAGGTATTATGGCCAGTCGGGGAACATATATTGCCTATCAGTTTGATGATGACGAATGGTTACCAAGTTGCCTTAGGGATCTTCATACGGAAATTAGCGGTCATAGTGAACCTTGTTTAGTGTACGGACAGACAATTCTATATAATTCTACCTCAAATCCTCCTCTTGCTGTGCGAACTTTAGGCGATAACCCATTTAATTATGGATTATTAAAAAACATGAATCGTATTGCAAATAATTCTGTAATGCATCATCGTGTATTATGCGATATTGCAGGAATGTATGATCCACATATTTTACTGCGAAGATTTTGTGACTATGATTTATGGATGCGGTATGGTGATGTTGCAGAAATTATTAGTATTAATAAAGTGGTTTCGCACGCATTTATTCTGCAAGAAGGATCACTAGGGAAGAGTGTTCCTATTTCCAGTATGCTTATCGGTAGACGATATATGGAAACCCACAGGAACTCTGCTCTAACACCTAAAAATTTTTTAGATTATGATGTCACTACTATACCGGAAAAGAAATTTTCTTTTATAGAAAAAGATAGATTATATCGGACAGAAATATTTCCATTTTTGACACGGACAACGTATCTATTGGATATGCCAACTCAACAGATGATGTGTATTTCCCGACGAAATCCAAAATATCTTACCGTTCTGAAAGGTGATTACTCAACCGCTGTTGATGTAACTTTCCGTAATTTTTTATGTCGCATCTCCTACTTTCCATACACGTTTACCTTTCTGCGTGCCTCAGAATGGACATACCTTGTTGAGCATGCAACAAGTCTCTGTATACTGTATCGTGAAGTTTCTGTTGCCGGAACTCGAGCCTTGGACTATTGCCATCAGCAAGATATCCCCACAGCATATTGGATCGATGATAATATGTTTCGCTTTGGCGAGGATGGGGACGAGTTTGCCTATTTGAAGCAAGGTACTCCGGGATGGAATTGTCTATGCCAAAATATGGCAGGATGCGATCTGACTGTCAGTTATTCCTCTGTCATTTCCG
>DXOJ01000472.1:8389-11227 GCA_019412865.1 Bacteroides sp.
TCCGAGGACTGTCGCCCCCACTCATCTACCGTGTTAGAGCTTTCCACCAATATCCCTGTTCGCTATCTTGCTACGGAGGCAGCTCCAGCATCTGAGCGTATCCATTTTGCAGTTTTCTCGGGTAATGTCCGCAGAAAAATTTTTGGCCAACTCTGGGGTGCGCTTTCCAGATTTGCGGCGGAATTTGCAGATCGTATAGATATTACCTTTTGGGGGCTAGATCCGACGGAGTTCCCTCCATTGGCATGTCCAGTATATCATGTCCCGTTTACAAACAGCTATGAGTTGTACTTGAACCGGCTGCAAAAAAATGCCTTCCAATTTCAGATATGCCCATTGAGTATTGATAGAAAGACGGATCGATCAAAATCGCCGATTAAATTTCTAGAAGGGCTCTGTGCGGGGGCCGTATCTTTATTTAGCGACGTCCCCCCGTATGACTGCCTACCAGAAAATGTATGCTTACGCACCCCAAATTCAGTGGAAGGATGGTATAATTTACTAAAAAAAGTACTAGAAATACCGACAGAAGAGCGACAGGCTATATTCCAGTGTGCACGTTCTTTTGTGATGCGGCACTATACCACGGAAGCACAAGTGGTGCCGTTTATCACTTCTTTAGACCTGGCAGAACTTCTGCACAGACTCCAAGGAAAAAAGATCGCCTATGTCGCCCACGAAACGGCGCTTGGTGGAGCCACATTACACATTCTACGGCATCTTCTACTGATGCGGGAGCTTGGCATCAAGACAAGGCTATACTTGCCCATCAAGGAAAAGACACTTGATACAGGTGAACTTCTCACTCTACCGAAATATGCCAGCAAGCTTGGTATTGAAGTACAATATATTCCTTGCCGTGGGTCTGTCCAAATTATTCACCGTATCAAAGAAGACTACGTAGATGGTCAGACTGTAGCCAGCATTTTTGAAAAAGAGGGAGTTGGGCTGATCTGTTCCGCCACATATATGCCCGCACTTGGCATAGCAGCGGAACAATTGGGTGTCCCCAATGTCACTACATTACATCAGTATTATCCTAATCCGCAGTTCACCAAGCGGGAAGATGTAAATATTCAGGCTATCCACTCTTCGTCAAATCGCTATGCCTTAGAATATTACAAACTTCTCAATATCCCCGCTATTCGTATTGTCTGTCCTGTGGGGCCTGAATTCTTTGGCTGCTATGCTAGCAACTTGGAACGTGCAATAGAGGATTTCACACAAGAAAATCCGATGCATATTCTCGTCTCCGGAACGCTTCAACCTCGCAAGGGACAACTGGAAGCGATTCTTGCAGTTAGCAAACTTCTGGAGAAAGGCATTCCGGTTAGACTGACACTTATTGGTTATGATACGCTGGTGCCGGAATATGCAATGAAATGTCGTGAGGCAGCGCATACACTTCCCGAGGGAACAGTGACCTTTATAGGTTTTACTGAACATCCTGAAAATTATTATCATAATACTTGCCATGTATTACTGTGTTCCTCTATAGATGAATCCATGCCACAAACTATTCTGCAGAGCATGGCCGCGGGAGTGTTTGCCGTCTCTACCAACTGCGGGGGCGTAAGTGAGATCATCAAGGACAGCTATAACGGTATTCTCCTCCCAGAGAATACTCCTGATGTACTCGCGGAAGGAATTACCCGCCTTGTAAAGATGGGCGCTACTGAACGTCTATTTATGCTGAATAACGCCCACGAGACTATTTCGGCCATTGCTACACCGGAATTTGTCCGCAGTGAGTTGATCAACCTATACAATATCGCTTTTGAGGAACTCAAAAAACACAAAACTCGCCTATCTATAGGGGAACCCCTTCCAGAGCCTTCCTCTATCTTTAAGCAATCCTCAATGGAGGGTAACTCCTTAACTGCCAATGAAGCAGCCACTTCCAATCTTTGCCCTTCACGTCCTATTGGCCACCAAAGATTTTACCCAATAACGCTAACTTCTGATTCCTTCTCTCGCATACGCCTTATTTTTACATGCACTACAGGAATAGCTCATGGCAAAGTAACTGCGCGTCTTTTATTTAAAGGTAAACTATTGCGGGAAGCAAGTTTAAATATGGAAAATATTTGCTATAACCAGTGGACAGACTTTACTATTTTGCCTCTTTATGGATATAAAAATCAGTGTGTCACACTATGTCTTAGTATGGAATATGTAGGAGATGACATGCTTCTTGTGTATGAGAATCGAGAGAGACGTACTCTTATCTATAAGATAAAAAATAAACTTGGAATACCCTGCGCAGAAAAAGATGTTCTGCTTTTTAATCTATTATGAGATAATTAAATATGATAAAAAAGACACTTGTTAAAATAGAGCTAGGTTGTGGTTCAAAAAAAACAGCAGGTTTTATTGGTGTAGATCGATTTGCTCTTCCGGGTGTTGATATAGTCGCTACCATAGATAAAGAGCTCCCATTTAAAAATGATTTTGCCGATGTCATTTATGCTCAGCATTCATTAGAGCACTTTAATAATTTTACCAGTATTATGGAAGAGATATATCGGATATGTAAGCATAAGGCTCTTGTTATGATTCTTGCGCCTTATTATTTTACTACAACAAATATATCAAATCCTTACCATTATCAACCTTTTACAGAAGACACCCTTCGCTTCTTTTCTGGAGCAAAAACATCAATAATCGATCCAAAAGAAATTGAACGCCCAAATGCCATGCATTATGGCCTTATCACAAGTGACAACAGTAAAAGCAAAGTAGAATTTGTCCCACTTTCTTTAGAATTTTTTTATTATCCCGGTTACCGTCACCTTCCTGCAGAGCAGAAAAGAATCTTGCGCAGAAGCTTTCTAAATG
>DXOJ01000473.1 GCA_019412865.1 Bacteroides sp.
AATAACAATCACCAATAGAGGTCCTTTCGACCTAATGTTTTGTAACGTTGCCATTTTGATTAATACGATTTATGTTTATTATTATTTCTTTCTTTTGTCGTTTTAGCGCACGAAGATACAAAAAATGCTAATATGCATCTATTTATTGGCTAAAAATTTCTTGATTATCGTCATTATTCCAAGACTTTTAATCGCACGAGTTCTATTTTTGTCGCTGTGACCTTAATTATCTTGAATTGATAACGTCCTACCCGCACCACTTCATGCAGCTTCGGGAAGCTCTGATATTGGTTCAGAATCAGCCCTCCTACCGTCAGATAATCGTCCGATTCGGGCAAATCAAGTCCGAACGTCTCATTGACTTTTTCTATCTCCAAGCGGGCGGACAACACATACTCGCGTTCGTCGATCTGCTTGCTGATGTAGGAAGTATTATCGTGCTCATCCTCTATATCTCCAAAGATTTCTTCCACGAGGTCTTCCAGAGATACGATGCCGGATGTTCCGCCAAATTCATCCACCACTACGGCAATCGTTTTCTTTTGCTGCATGAAGAGTTTCATCAATTTATGGGCGGACATGGTTTCGGGTACAATCGGCACTTGCTTCACATTCTCATGCCAGTTTTTCGGAGCACGAAACATTTCTGACGAATGGATATAACCCACTACATTATCGATATTTCCATCATACACAATGATCTTGGAGATTCCGGATTCGATGAAGCGGCTTTTCAACTCGTCCAGTGAAGTTGTCAGATCAACGGCCACCACTTCAGTACGGGGAACGATACAGTCACGGATTTTTATGTTCGAGAAATCCAAAGCGTTCTGGAAGATTTTCACTTCCGTATCCAGTTCTTCCTCATTCTCGGCATTATCAATACTGCTTTGCACGAAGTAATCCAAGTCTACTTTCCCAAACGCTCTATCGGACGCATCCTTGTTGACCTTCATTCCAAAGACACGAAGAAATAAGCAGGACAAACCGGAAGCCAGTTTGGAAATAGGATATAGAATGACATAACAAACAATAAGTGGAATGGCAAAAATATTCAATACTAGATTGGGATTGATTTTGAAAATTGTTTTCGGCAGAAACTCTCCGGTCACCAGAATGATAAGGGTAGAAATTATAGTCTGCGCCAGCACCATCAGAAAATGATTGTCAATGAATCCTGCCAGCAAATTATCACCGATAATCTGTGCCATCAGGATACCATAGATGACCAGGGCGATGTTATTCCCCACCAACATGGTAGAGATAAATTCATTCGGGTTCTTGAAGAAGATGGAGAGGATGCGGGACGTAATTCCCCCCTTACGTTCCATCTCAAAACGCAGTTTGTCTACCGACACAAAGGCGATCTCCATTCCTGAAAAGAAGGCGGAGAAGACCATGGTGATAATTAGAGAGATATAAATATTCATAAGTTCTGATTTACGATTAGACGATTTACGATGTACGATTGATAGTACTTCGCCTATTTCGCTGAATCTTTTTTCACTGAATCCGGCAGTGCTTTTGTTTCCGGTTGGGGCGGACCACCCGCTTCCTCATCCACATAGAAAATGCCTTCGATATTATGGATGGTATATATGGTCATTTGCTGGTTCGAGTCGAATCCATGCCCTGTAATAATTCTGTCCGGTTGTTGAATACGTATAAACTTGTCAGAATACACCTTCTGGGTAGCTTCGTTCCAGTACAGCAGTTCCGTATTAAAACGCTCTCCTTTCCGGTTCTGTATATCTACGTTCCCTATCAGCTTCCAAAGCCTTTCTTTGTCATAATAGTAGGCAGTATCCGCTTTGATACTGGCTTCTATATGAAAGATAGAGTCGAACTGTTCCAGATATACGCCTTTCTCAAAGGCCCAATAGGATGGTTTCTTACGGTCGTACACCGACCATTCTTCCGTATTCACTCTGTAGCGTGTCACTCCGGAATCGGAGATAAGGGTGGTGACTCCCAATGTTGTCATCATCGGAAGGGAATCACGTTCAGTGATGGCCTCACCCATAGCTTTCTTCTTTCCGCCACAGGAAGATAATAAAAGAAGCATAACAATCACCCCGAAGGTGATTGTTATGCTCATGCTTTTATGCAATAAACGGTTTCTTCGTTTTCGCAACATACATTTATCTAATCGTTGTAGTCTCTCCTATCCAACCGCCGATAGTGATGCGGTCGCCTTGTTTGTAACCTAACATAAATAGGTCTTTAGCTTGCGGAGTATGACCTGAATATCTACCGATCAATTTGTTAGCTTCTTCAGCTACGCTCGGATCCACTTGTTTTGCACGTTGCAGTTTGTCAATCACTGCAAAGTAAGTACATTTGTTCAAAGCAGGTTCGTCGCTCCAGTTGGGACTCATTGCATAAAGATTAGCAATCAGGATGTATGGAGCACCGTAGTTTTCGTTAAAACCAATTGCTTTCTGGCAATATGCTCTTGCTTGAGACAGCTTTTTGGCAGAAGCCAATACTGCTGCGGCAGCGTATGCTTTTTCAGCTTTCTTCACATTGTCTGTTTCCAGGTTCACTGCTTCGTCAAAGAATTTCACAGCACCGTCAATATCACCTTTCTTAAATGCCTGATAAGCACATCCGGTAGCAGCTTCCGCTGTCGGTTCCATCTTGTAAGCATAGTAAGATGCTTGCAAATAAGCTTCGCTTTCAGTACATTTCATCATTTTCATGATGTCGATAACTTTCTTCAAGTAAGCCAAGTCAGTCTGGTTAGCTTCTACTTTCGGTCCATAGATGTTTTGCAGTGATTCGCAATCAGCTGTTCCACTGTTTACAAACAAAGCCACTAAGTTATCCTTGATACCCAGTAAAGGTTTCTTCTTTGCTTCGCTGGCTTCAGCAGCAATAGCAGCGTCTACATATTCAGAAGCAGCCAGATAGTCCTGAATGAACTGTTCTTTATGATTCGGATCCGTTTTCAGTTTATCCAAAGACATTTGCAGGAAATAGAAGATAGTCGCACCTGCCGATTCGCCTTTCACTGCATTTACAGACTGACTCAACCATTGATAAGCCTGGCTCACATCAATCTTCGGAGCAAAAGCGATATAATCTACTGCTTTGATACCCAGAGCTTCGTCAGCAGAAGACACTTTTGTACCTTTAGCTAGAAACTCATCTGTGTATTTAATACGCAAGTCATGCGTATTCATCAGTTCATTAAAATATTTCTGATAATCTGCATTATTCCGATCCTTGATTTGTCCCATCAAGCCTTTCAGAATCTTATATCCGTCAGTAAAGGTATAGAAACGAAGCGTCGGACAGTTTTCCAACACAGCTTTCCAGGGAGTATACGCATCTTTAAAATTACCAGCACGCACAGCTTCATGCG
>DXOJ01000474.1:0-20502 GCA_019412865.1 Bacteroides sp.
GTACAAGATCTGTTTCGATTCGGATTATTATATACTTCGGATAAAGAATTAATTAAAGACTGCATACATGATGTGTTTTTGAAAATTCACATGAATCGTGCAAAGTTGGCTCCAACAGATAATATTGCCGCCTATTTGACAGTGGCGTTGAAAAACACTCTTTTTAATGCGCTGAAAAAAACAACAGATTCTCTCCCGTTTGATGAAATAGGTGAGAGAGAAGATACGGTTGACGACTCTCCTTCCACTCCGGAAACTATATATATTAATAATGAACAGGAAAAACAAGTTCAGACAACCGTACATTCTATGATGTCTGTATTGACGGACAGACAGCGCGAAATTATTTATTATCGGTATATCAAAGAGATGAGTATCGATGAAATCAGTAAGGTGACAGATATGAATAATCAGTCTGTTTCTAATTCTATTCAACGGGCTTTGGGACGTATCCGCGACTTATTTAAGAGAAAATAAGAGAGAATAACCAGCCCATTTTTCCTGCCTATCAAAAAAAGTGGAAAAAACTTCGAAAAAGGTGAGTATAAAATGAAAGTACAACTGTTATTCATACGTAAAGACAATGAAAATGATGAACTCTGAACAAGAACATACAGATTTTTCCCTATATACTTTTGAAGAATTTCTTCAGAATGATTTCTTTGTTTCTTCTATGAACTATCCTACGGAAGAAACACAGAAGTTCTGGGATGAATTTGAACAGATGAATCCTTCTAATATAGATGAATATATAGCAGCAAAAAGATATTTGGAGGTTTTTTCAAAAGAGAAAGAAGAAGTACTTTCAAACGAGGAAACGGATGATTTATGGACTCGTATTCAGGCAACCAATATAAATAAGGAGAAGGCGAAACGTAAGAACTATTTCTTAATAGGATTGAGCTCGGCGGCCAGTGTTGCTATTCTTGTGGGATGTTTCTTCTTATTAAAGAGTTATTCTTCGGTGCTGGATCCGGATATTGCCACTTTTGCAGTGAATACCAAAGCTGATTTGCCTCTGACGGAAGAAACACTGTTGATTTTGGCGGAAGATAACGTAGTGAGCCTGAAGGAAAAAGAAACAGAGATCACGTATGATTCCGTAGAAATCAAAACGAATCAGGAAAGTATACAAAAGGAGAAATCGGCAACTTATAACCAATTGGTTATTCCACGTGGAAAACGTTCGGTATTGACGTTTGCCGATGGATCTAAAGTCTGGGTGAATGCCGGTACAAGGGTGGTTTATCCGGTGGAGTTTGAACAAGACAAACGTGAAATCTATGTGGATGGTGAAATCTACATAGAAGTGGCCAGAGATGAAAATCGTCCTTTCTATGTGCGGACCAAAGATATGAATGTCAGAGTGCTTGGTACTAAATTTAATGTAACTGCGTATGAATCGGAAGCAATTAGAAGTGTAGTGCTGGCACAAGGATGTGTTCAGGTGGAGACAGACCGGACTCCTAAAGCCATTCTGGCTCCTAATCAGATGTTCAGTTCTGCCGATGGAAAGGAAAATATAACACAGGTAGATGTAGAAGAAGCTATATCATGGGTGAATGGACTCTATTATTTCCAAAGTGCTGATTTGGGAATCGTTTTGAAACGTCTGTCTACCTATTATGGCATTAACGTAGAATTTGACCCAGCGCTAAGTAAAATAAAATGTTCTGGAAAAATCGATTTGAAAGACAACTTTGAAACAGTAATTAATGGATTAACCTTTGTTGCACCAATCTCTTATGCCTATGATGAACAATATAAGACGTATCGAGTCGTAACGAAATAGATATGAAAAAATAAGATAAAGAATAAATCTAATTCCTGAATTTTATGGTAATTTTTGTAGAAAGTGGATGATACACGCTATCATCCAACTGGGACGTGTGTACCCAATAATGTTTAGATACAGAAATAATATTATGAGAAAATTTTAACATGTTTAATATGAAAAATGCAATTAGAGAACGAAAGAGTAAGGTTCTCGGGCTATTCCTTTGCTTTTTACTTCTCGGAATAGACTACTCTTTCGCAAGTTACAACAATTATTCTCAATTTAAGACCCTCTCGGTCAGCGTTAATAACTCGACGTTGAGAGAAGTGCTTAAAACGATAGAGAAAAGTAGTCAATTTGTTTTCTTCTACTTAGATGATGCTGTGAACTTAGAACGTAAGGTATCTATCGACAGTAAGAATAAGAAGATAGAAGAAATTCTTTCTGAACTTTTCGAGGGTACTTCATGTACTTATCGGATCTCTGACAGACAAATCTTTATTTCCGGAAATGCATCGGCTCCTAATGAACAGCAACAGAATAAACGGAAAATAACCGGACGTGTTACTGATGTAAAAGGGGAACCGCTTATTGGAGTGAACGTTACCGTGGATGGAGATGCAAACGGTTCGATTACCAATATGGATGGTTTGTATGAGATATTCGTAACCAAAAAAAGCGTAGTGCTTAAATTTACTTATATAGGTTTTAAAACTTCAGAAATACGGACGAATGCATCTACTAATATTTACGACGTGGCCTTGGAAGAACAGGTGAACGAGTTGGAAGAGACTGTGATTGTTGGTTATGGTACCCAGCGTAAAATAAGTAATATCGGCGCACAATCTTCTATGAAGATGGAGGATATTAAAACACCTTCTGCCAGTTTAACTACAACGCTGGCAGGTCGTTTGGCCGGTGTTGTAGCCGTGCAACGTACGGGAGAACCGGGTAAAGATGCCGCTGATATCTGGATTCGTGGTATTTCTACTCCCAACACTTCTTCTCCGCTGGTATTGGTGGATGGAGTGGAACGTTCGTTCAATGACATCGATCCGGAAGACATTGAATCGTTGACAACACTGAAAGATGCATCGGCAACGGCTGTGTATGGTGTGCGAGGTGCTAATGGTGTGATCCTGATTAAAACCAAACCGGGAAAGGTGGGAAAACCGACAGTGAGCGCGGATTATTATGAATCGTTTACCCGTTTCACGAAGATGGTTGATCTGGAAGACGGTATCACTTATATGAATGCAGCCAACGAGGCAATGCGTAATGACGGTATTGCTACAAAATATACGGAGGACCAGATACGTAACACGATTGCGGGAAAAGATTCTTATTTGTACCCGAACGTGGATTGGTTGAAGGAAATCTTTAATGATTGGGGACATAATCGCCGTGTGAATGTAAATGTGCGGGGTGGTAGTGAAAAGGTCGCTTATTATGCGTCAGTCAGCTACTTCAATGAAACTGGTATGACGGTGACTGATAAGAATATCAACACCTATGATTCCAAAATGAAATATAGCCGTTATAACTTTACCACTAATCTGAATATCGATGTGACTCCTACTACTAAAGTGGAGATCGGTGCACAAGGTTATTTGGGAGAAGGAAACTATCCGGCCATCTCTTCTGCTGATTTGTATAATGCGGCAATGTCAATTTCACCGGTTGAATATCCGAAGATGTTCTTTGTCAACGGACAAGCCTATGTGCCCGGAACTTCAACTAACAATAACTTTAATAACCCTTATTCACAAGCTACCCGTCGCGGATATGATAACCTGACGAAAAATCAGATCTATTCCAATCTGCGTATCACACAGGATTTGGATATGCTTACTAAAGGACTGAAATTGACTGCCATGTATGCGTTCGATGTATACAATGAGATACATGTACATCAAGACCGTGCAGAGTCTACTTATAACTTCCTGGATACAAGTGTTCCTTACGATATGGACGGACAACCCATTCTGCAACGTATTTATGAAGGAAGTAACGTGTTGAGTTATAAACAGGAAACAAGTGGTAATAAGAAAACTTATCTGGAAGCTTCCCTGAACTATGACCGGACATTCAATGACGATCATCGTGTCAGTGCACTGTTCCTGTTCAACCAGCAATCCAAACTGTTGTATCCGAAAGGTACACTGGAAGATGCGATTCCTTATCGTATGATGGGTATTGCCGGTCGTGCCACTTATTCATGGAAAGACCGTTATTTTGCAGAATTCAACATCGGTTATAACGGCGCCGAGAACTTCTCACCCAAACATCGTTTCGGAACTTTCCCTGCATTTGGTGTAGGTTGGGTTATCTCGAACGAGAAATTCTGGCAACCGCTGTCAAAAACTGTTTCTTTCCTGAAGATACGCTATACGGATGGTAAAGTAGGTAATAGTGAAGTTTCCGACCGTCGTTTTATGTATCTGGACCAGATGAAAGAGAACGGTGATTATGGTTATAAATTCGGACCGAACGGAACAAAATGGTCTGGTTATGAAACAGTAAATATGGCTGTTGACTTAATTTGGGAAGAATCTCGTAAACAAGACTTGGGTATTGATATAAAACTGTTTAATGACGATCTGTCTATTGTATTCGACTTGTTTAAGGAACGTCGTGAGAACATCCTGTTGAAGCGTGAGCATTCTATACCTTCATTCCTGGGCTACAATACATCTGCTCCTTATGGAAATATTGGTATCATAGAAAATAAAGGATTCGATGGAACGATAGAGTATAACAAGCGTATAAATAAAGACTGGGTACTTGCGCTTCGTGGTAATATCACCTTTAATAAGGATAAATGGATTCAGGGAGAATTGCCGGAACAAAAATACGAATGGATGAACCAGTATGGACGTAACATCAATGGAGTTAAAGGATATGTGGCCGAAGGACTGTTCACTCAAGCTGAAATAGATGATATGGCACGTTGGGAATCGTTGTCGGATGCCAATAAAGCAATCACTCCCAAACCTTTTGCTTCACAGTTTGGTACAGTAAAGGCGGGAGATATCAAATACAAGGATTTAAACAATGACGGTCAGATTGATGCGTACGACCAGACTTACATTTCCCGTGGGGATGTGCCGACAACTGTTTATGGTTTCGGATTTACCGTAGGTTGGAAAGATTTGTCGGTAGGTATGATGTTCCAAGGTGTAGCAGGAGCCGAACGTGTTTTGAATGGTAGCAGTATTAATCCGTTTAACGGCGGTGGTGGTAGCGGTAACCTCTACTCTAACATTGGCGACCGTTGGACAGAGGAAAATCCGGATCAGAATGCCTTTTATCCGCGTCTGTCTTATGGAAGCGAAACAACCAGTAATATTAATAACTTCCAGAAGAGCACATGGTGGGTGCGTAACATGAACTTCCTGCGTCTGAAGACATTGCAGGTATCTTATAACCTGCCGAAACCTTGGGTGAATAAAGTTCATCTGAAGAATGCGGCTGTATATGTAATGGGAACTAACCTGTTCACCTTGAGTCGCTTCAAATTGTGGGATCCGGAGTTGAATACCGATAATGGTGCTTCTTATCCGAATACGACTTCTTATTCAGTTGGTATTAATTTCACATTCTAAACAAAAAGATAATGAAAAAATATAATTATATAATCGTAAGTTTGCTGGCGTGTCTCTTGACGACATCTTGTAATGACTATTTTGACCAGGTGCCTGATGACCGTTTATCACTCAAGGAGATTTTCACAACCAGAGATGGAGCCTTGCGGTATCTTTCGAATGTATACACATTCTTACCGGATGAATTTAACCAACGTCAGGTGCATGAAACAAGTCTGTACCGTACTCCCGGTCCTTGGACGGGCGCTAGCGATGAGGCGGAGTGGACAAATGACAAAAAGGAAAAACTGATAAATAACAACTCTATCGATGCGACTGAAGGAACAATGGTATTATATCGCTGGAAGAGTTGGTTTTCAGGTATTCATGAAGCGGCAGTATTTACAGAAAATGTAGATCAGGCACCGCTGACTGTTACAGAAAGAAATCAATGGAAAGCGGAGGCAAGAGCTTTGCGGGCGATCTATTATTTTTATTTAGTACGTACTTATGGTCCGGTTCCTTTGCTTGAAAAGGATTTTCCGATGGATACTCCGAGTGATGAGTTGCAACTCTCGCGCAATACGGTAGATGAGTGTTTTGATTTTATCGTATCAGAACTGAAAGGTGCACAAAACGATGGTTTATTGGACGATGCTTCTACCGACAAAGTGTCCGGATATGGCCGTATTGACAAGGCGATTGCACAGGCGTTTATCATTGAAGCATTGACTTATCGTGCCAGCTGGTTGTTTAACGGAGAGTGCACTTACTATTCAGGCTTGGCTAATACGGACGGAACAAAGCTGTTCCCTAACAAACCGGATGAAGCTACCAAACGTGCCAATTGGCAGAAAGTGATTGATGAATGTAACACTTTCTTCTCTAATTACGGAAGTCGTTATCATTTGATGTATACCAATAAGGACGGTGTTGCTGTTTCCGGTCCGGACTCGGAAGGATTCAGTCCGACGGAATCTTATCGCCGTGCAGTAAGAACCTTGTTTTCTGAAATGGGTAACAATAAAGAAATGATTTTCTACCGTTTGGATAATGCTGCCGGAACCATGCAGTACGACCGTATGCCGAATAGATCCGGTAATACGACCAACTATAGGGGTGGTAGCTTGTTGGGAGCAACCCAAGAAATGGTAGATGCCTATTTCATGTCAAACGGAGAATCCCCTATTTCCGGTTATAGTGCTGACGGTGTCACTCCGATTATCAACGAAAAATCCGATTATGTAGAAGAAGGAGTCTCTACAGCAGAATACAAAGGAATAGACGGTACTTTATATGCACCGGTAGGAACCAGAATGATGTATGTTAATCGTGAACCTCGTTTCTATGCAGACATAACCTTTAGTAATTCAAAATGGTTTGAAGGAACAGAAGGCGGTTATATAGTAGATTTCACTTATAGCGGAAGCTGTGGTAAGGAACAAGGTAGCAATGACTATACGAGTACAGGTTATTTAGTACGTAAATGTATGGATTCCGGTGACCGTAACCAGAATCTGGTTTGTGTGCTCTTGCGTCTGACTAATATTTATTTTGACTATATCGAAGCGCTTGCTCATGTCAGCCCGACTCATGAAGACATCTGGACGTATATGAACATGATCCGTAAGCGTGCGGGCATTCCGGGCTACGGTGAAACAGTCAATCTGCCTAAACCGACTACAACGGAAGAAGTCATGGAGCTGATTCGTAAGGAGAAACGCATTGAGTTGAGTTTTGAAAACTGCCGTTATTTTGATGTACGTCGCTGGGGATTGGTAAATGAGTATTTCAACAAGGCAATTCACGGTATGAATGTCAATTATGACGGAAATGAATTCTTCAAGCGTACGGAGATTGTGAAGCGTATTTTTGACCGTCAGTACTTCTTCCCCATACCACAGGGCGAAATTGATATTGATAAAAACTTGGTTCAGAATACAGGATTCTAAATACTGATTATAAAATAGAAATGATGATGAAACAATATATTTTCTCTGCAGTTTGTCTCATGTCCGGTGTCCTTTGTATGTCCTCTTGCAATGAGGATAAACAGGCAAAGCCATATACTCCGGATTACGAGATTGTACCGGAGTATACCAATGCGGATACCTGGACTGCCTATGAAGCATTTAATGATAACTTACTGGACCCCGATAAGAATATTTATAAAACAAGTACCGCTTATACTGCTGCTACCGACCGTAATAACGGAGCTGCCGCTATCTGGTGCCAACCGATCTATTGGGATATGGCTATGAACGCATATAAACGTGCAAAAGCGGAAGGAGATACGGAAAGAGAAAACAAATACAAGCAGTTGTGTGATGATTTGTTTGCCGGAAATAAAGCACATTATGTAAACTTTGATTTCGACGATAATAATGAGAATACCGGCTGGTTTATCTATGATGATATACAGTGGTGGACCATTACTTTGGCACGTGCTTACGAATTATTTAAAGTGGAAGAGTATCGCAGTCTGGCAGAAGCAAGTTTTGCACGTGTATGGTACGGTTCTCCCCGCGTAGGTGATACGGGTTCTTATGCAGATCCTGAAAAGAATTTGGGTGGAGGTATGTTCTGGCAATGGCAGCCTATCGGCAATCCGAATGAAAATGCTGCCGGTGATGGTAAGATGGCTTGTATTAATTTCCCGACTGTGGTAGCTGCATTGACCCTTTATAACAATGTTCCTGCCGATCGTGTGGCTGATCCGAATCCGGAAAGCTGGAGTAATAAGTACGGTGATTTTACCCGTCCGCATTATGAAACGAAGGAAGCTTATCTGGCAAAAGGAAAAGAAATCTATGAATGGGCTGTGAAGAATTTGGTAGACAGCAATACCGGAGAAGTTGCCGACAGCAAGCATGGTGAAGGCAATCCGGCATGGTCGGACCATGTATACAATCAGGCCACTTTTATCGGAGCTTCGTTATTGCTTTATAAAGCTACCGGTGAGAAAACATATTTGGACAATGCAATTTTGGGAGCTGACTATACAATGAATACCATGTCCGGAACGTATGATTTACTGCCGTTCGAGAGTGGCGTGGAACAGGGTATTTATACCGCTATCTTTGCGGAATACATGGCCATGCTGGTAAATGATTGTGGCCAGACCCAGTACGTACCGTTCTTGAAACGTAACATTAATTACGGCTGGGCTAATCGCGACCGGACACGTAATTTGTGTGGTGGCGAATATCATAAGGCACAGATAGAAGGCGCTACTATTGACAGCTATAGTGCATCCGGAATACCGGCATTGATGTTGTTGTTTCCGGCAGATAAATAATTGTAACCCATAAAAAAGAAGAATAATGAATACGAAATATTCAAATTGGAAAATGTGGTATTATGTGTTATGCATGGTACTGACACTTCAATTGGCGGCTTGTTCTGAAGAAACGCATGACGAGTATACTGCGGCTCCTGAAATAGAAGATACCTATATCGACCAACTGGATGCATTGATTGCTGAAATGACCGATTTGCAGCAAAATTCAGACTACGGAGATAAGAAAGGACAGTACCCCACCGAAAGCCGGGCAATTCTGACAGATGCGATAGATGATGCCAATCGTGCGGTACTTTTAATCAAATATCAGCAACCCTCTCCGTCGGAAAGTGAGAAACAACGCTATGTGGCAGAAGCCAAGGCGTCTATAGAACAGTTCAAGAGTACGATCCGTACAGAAGATGCTGAAACAACACCGGCTGAACTGTTTGTGGACGGACGTGGTGATGGTGGTTCTTATATCGATTTCGGACGTAGCGAAGAATATGTCAATTTCGGAACCGAAGGAAATCAAGCCTTTACTGTTGAGTTTTGGGTGAAAGTAACCAAAGGTGGTGGAAAAGACCAGAATGTGTTCCTGTCAACTTACATGGGCGGTGACGGATGGCGTAACGGCTGGATGATGTACTGGCGTAATGCGGACGGTGGTATTTATCGTGCAACTTGGGGCGAAACAGGAGGAAATATCTGTGAACCGTCACTAAAGGCACCGGAAGATGGAGAATGGCAACATTTCTTGTTTGTGTACAGTGATAAAGGCTTGCCGGGCAGTCCGGAGCTTCGTGCGAAATTATATGTGAACGGAGAAGTGAAAACAACCGAAGGAAGCGTGGGTAGCAGATTCTATAATTCAAGCAACTATGCCAACTATAATGCCCCGATGACTGCTTTCGGACGTTATATGCGTACCAGTGATAATCTGTTTGAAGAAGGCTTTGCCGGTTATATGAAAAAAATCCGTATCTGGAAGAGCGCAAAGGATAACGAATATGTTCAGAATTCTTATAACGGAACGGCTGAAGTGACGGGTAAAGAAGCAGATTTGGCGGCAGCATGGGATTTCATGACCAAACCTTCCGGTTCAGGTAATGAAGTAATAGACCTGACAGGCCGTCATACTGCTAAGATTATCGGTACTTACGAGTGGCAACGTATTGTTGAATAATAATGTAAAAACGATGAAAAACATGAAATGTTTAACTAATAAATGGAGAGAGGGAGCAATGCTCCTCTCTTTCCTCCTGATTTCTAGTCTGGCAGGGATATTTACCGCTTGTGACGATATTGAAGACGAGTACATAACAGATACACAATTAAGTATCTTGCAGGAAAATCGTGCGTCATTGAACTATTTATTGAAGAATTCAACCTACGGAACTGCTCCCGGGACATATCCTGAAACCGGAAAGGATATATTAAATGCCGCTATTACCGAGTTGGATGCACTGATAACACGGGTAGAAGCTGGTGAGGAACTGGATGAAACAACTTTGGAAACTGCTGTAGCAAAGGTAAATCAAGCGATTGACGAGTTTAAAAATTCAAAATATTACAATCTGTCTCCGGAAGCACAGCAATATATCAATAATTTACTGGCAAAGGCGGATGAAATACTTGCAATCGTTAATGATGAAACGAAGTGGGGAAATCATCAGGGACAATATCCGGTAGAAAATAAGTCGGTTTTGGAGAGTGCAGCTAAAGACTTGGAAAGTCTGGCTGAAAGAATCAAATCCGGTTCCATCACAGATATGACGCAGGAGATTTATGATGAGGCTATTGCTGCTGCCGATAAGAAAGTAGAAGAGGTAGAAGATTCTGCATGGCCGGATAACAGTCAGATTACCTGGAATCTGTTTGTAGACGGAAATGCCGGTTCCTATATAGACTTTGGTTATAGCGAGGATTATGTGAAGTTTGGAGAGGATGACAATCAGGCATTTACGATTGAACTTTGGGTGAATATTAAAGAATATTGCAATAGACAGGGAGAAGACAACTGTACTTTCCTTTCTACCATGACCAACGATCCTTATTGGAGCGGATGGCGCGCACAGGATCGTACGAAGGGATTGTTGAGAACAATGGTTGCTCACTGGCAAGATAATAATCATACAAATCCACAAGAATGGGAACCGGGATGGAAAAAGTCGGACAACTGGACCAAAGATCGTTGGACGCATTATGCATTCCTCTTCAGGGATAAGGGACTGCCGGGATTTGATACTCCGACAGATGTGAAGTGTTATTCCATGATTGACGGTACGAGGCAAGGAGATCCTATTCGTGTGGGTGAGTCTTGGAGAACGTATATCAATGAACAATCCATAGCCAATCAGATTCGCATGACGGGATTCTGTATGATGGACAAAAATGGAAATCGTAACGAATGGTTCTCCGGTTACATAAAGAAGATACGTATCTGGAAAACAAACCGGACAGAAAATCAGGTATATGCTTCTTATATGGGTAATGAAGAAGGTGTAAGTGCCGATAATCCGAATTTGGTAGAAGCCTGGGATTTTGAAGTGAAAGGTGATCAGCCTACTCAAAGTGCTACCAGCACAATAACAGGTTTGAAAGGCCATACGGCAACATTGGTTGGTGATAACTGGCAATGGATTGAATCCACAGATATTACAGATAACAAATAATTGTTTACCGGAATGAGTTTTCAATAGGTAGATTAAATATTCCCCTTATCTCTGTCATAAGGACAGAGTGAGGGGGAATTATTCTCCAATAACCCTTTATTAATCCTTTATTTTTATTGTAGAAAAGTGTTTTGGTCTGTATTTGTTCTTTATTGAATAAATATTATCGTTTTTTTTCAGCTATTTCTGCAATCTTTGTAACAGGAAAAATACTATAAACTTATAAACTATCATGAAAGGCAAAATTCTTTTAGCTCTGACACTACTATTGGGAGCATCAACTACTATATGGGCAGTCGGCAATTCAGGAAAAGCAAACCAGAAGAAGCACGCATATACGAACGAAGATGTATGGGCAGCTTATGAAGGATTTAACAATACACTACTAGACTCCAATAAATATATTTACAAGACAAATTCGTCCTATCCGAGTGCTGTTGACCGTGGCAATGGAGCAGCGGCTATCTGGTGTCAGCCTATTTATTGGGATATGGCAATGAATGCCTATAAACTGGCAAAGGCACAGAAAGACAGAAAGAAGACAAGTTATTATAAAACACTCTGCGAGAAAATATTTGCAGGGAACAAAGCGCAATATTGTCAGTTTGATTTTGATGATAACAACGAAAATACCGGCTGGTTCATCTACGATGACATCATGTGGTGGACTATCAGCCTGGCACGCGGCTACGAGCTTTTTGGAGTGGATGAATATCTGAAACTTTCGGAAGCCAGTTTCAAACGGGTATGGTATGGCTCGGAAAAGGTAGGTGATACAGGCTCGTATGACAAAGAAAACGGAGGTATGTTCTGGCAATGGCAACCCATTCAAAATCCGAAACCGAATAAATTCAGTGATGGAAAGATGGCCTGTATCAACTTTCCGACAGTTGTTGCAGCATTAACCCTCTACAATAACGTGCCTGAAAATAGAAAAGAATCGACCGACAAACGGCCGGATTATCAGACGAAAGCTCAATATCTTGCCAAAGGTAAAGAAATCTATGAATGGGGAGTGGAAAATCTCTTGGATAAAGCAACAGGAAAGATTGCCGATAGCCGTCATGGAAATGGCAATCCTGCCTGGAAAGCACATGTCTATAATCAGGCAACCTTTATCGGAGCTTCCATACTGCTTTATAAGGCGACCGGAGAGAAACGTTATCTGGACAATGCTATTCTGGCAGCAGACTATACAGTGAAAGATATGTCTGCAGAACATAAAGTGCTACCTTTCGAAGGTGGTATTGAACAGGGTATCTATACTGCCATCTTTGCGGAATATATGGCATGGTTGGTGTATGATTGCGGACAAACCCAATATCTCCCATTCCTGAAACGTACCATCAAAACAGGTTGGGCAAACAGAGATAAGACACGGAACGTATGTGGAGGCGAATACTATAAAAAGTTGCCGGAAGGTGCGGAAATCGACAGTTATTCTGCTTCCGGTATACCGGCATTGATGCTTTTGTTTCCGGCTAAGAAATAAATAGAAAACGACGGAATTTGCGTAAAATAGATTAAATAAACAGGTGATTTAAATTATGAAACAACAACTGATGATGCTGTTACTGGGAACAGCTTCTGTATTTTGTAGCTGTGAGACCCAGGTAGAACAGCACGAGAAGAATGAATTACGTGCTCCGGCATATCCGCTGGTGACAATTGATCCTTATACTAGTGCATGGTCTACTACGGACAATCTATACGACAGTCCTGTAAAACATTGGACAGGCAAGGATTTTTCTTTACTTGGTGTTGCAAAAGTAGACGGACAAACCTACCGTTTCATGGGAACGGAAGAACTGGAACTACGTCCTTTGGTAAAGACATCCGAACAAGGTAGCTGGACAGGAAAGTATACCACTCAACAGCCTGCTGACGGATGGCAGAATGCCGGATTCAATGATAAAGCCTGGAAAGAAGGCGAAGCTGCCTTCGGAACCATGGAGAATGAACATACAGCCAAAACCCAATGGGGTGAAGAATTTATCTGGGTACGCCGGGTAGCTGATATTCAGGAGGACTTGACAGGAAAGAATGTATATCTTGAATTCTCTCATGACGATGATGCTATTATTTATATCAACGGCATCAAAGTGGTAGATACAGGTAATGCTTGTAAAAAGAACGAACGGGTGAAACTGTCGGAAGAAGTAGTAGCCTCTTTGAAACCGGGTGAGAATCTGATTGCAGGCTATTGTCATAACCGGGTAGGAAACGGACTGTTGGATTTCGGATTATTGGTAGAATTGGACGGTTATCGTTCTTTCCATCAAACAGCACAACAAACTTCTGTAGACGTACAACCTATGCAGACTTATTATACATTTACTTGCGGTCCGGTAGATTTGAAACTGACATTTACCGCTCCTATGTTCATGGATAATCTGGACTTGTTGTCACGTCCTGTCAACTATATCTCTTATGAAGTAGCCTCCAATGACGGAAAGAAACATCAGGTTGAATTGTATTTCGAAGCATCTCCGCAATGGGCAATCGACCAACCTCACCAGGAATCTGTTGCCGACAGCTTTACTGACGGCGATTTGTTATTCCTTCGTACCGGAAGCCGCAATCAGGAGATTCTGAAGAAGAAAGGCGACGATGTACGTATCGATTGGGGACATTTCTATCTGGCTGCTGAAAAAGAAAACAGCACATCTGCAATCGGCGACGGCAGAGAACTGCGTAAGAGCTTTGTAGCTAATAAGCTGGAAGCTCCTACCACGAATGGTTATGATAAACTGGCTTTGGTACGCTCATTAGGCGAAACACAAAAAGCGGATGGTCATTTATTGATCGGATACGATGATATTTATTCTATCCAATACTTTGGCGATAACCTGCGTCCTTACTGGAACCGTCAGGGTAATGAAACGATTGTTTCCCAATTCCAGAAAGCAGAGAAAGAATACAAGACACAAATGAAGAACAGCGCTGCTTTCGACAAGAAACTGATGGAAGAAGCTACTGCTGCCGGTGGACGTAAATATGCCGAACTTTGTGCATTGGCTTATCGTCAGGCATTGGCTGCACATAAACTGGTACAGGCTCCGAACGGCGACTTGGTATTCCTTTCTAAGGAGAACTTCAGTAATGGTTCCATCGGAACAGTCGACCTGACTTATCCGGGAGCTCCGCTGCTTTTATACTACAATCCGGAATTGGTGAAAGCTACCATGAACCATATCTTCTATTATAGCGAAAGCGGAAAATGGGCGAAACCATTTGCTGCGCATGATGTCGGTACTTATCCATTGGCTAACGGCCAGACTTATGGCGGTGATATGCCGGTAGAAGAATCGGGTAATATGGTAGTATTGGCTGCTGCCATTGCAAAGGTAGAAGGTAATGCAGATTACGCACAGAAACACTGGGAAACCCTGACTACGTGGACAGACTATCTGGTAGAGAACGGACTTGATCCGGCCAACCAACTTTGTACCGATGACTTTGCAGGTCACTTTGCACACAATGCCAACCTTTCTATCAAAGCAATCATGGGTGTTGCTTCATACGGTTATCTGGCAGATATGCTGGGCAAAAAAGATGTGGCTGAAAAGTACACACAGAAAGCGAAAGAAATGGCTGCCGAATGGGTGAAAATGGCTGATGATGGTGACCACTATCGTCTCACATTTGACAAACCGGGAACATGGAGCCAGAAGTATAACTTGGTGTGGGATAAACTGTTGAATCTGCAGATCTTCCCTAAAAATGTTGCAGAAACGGAAATAGCTTACTATCTTTCGAAGCAAAATAAATATGGTCTTCCGTTGGATAACCGTGAAACATACACAAAGACCGACTGGATCATGTGGACAGCTACATTGGCAAATGACAAAGCTACCTTTGAGAAATTTATCGAACCCGTATATCTGTTTATGAACGTTACACCTAACCGTGTTCCGATGTCCGACTGGGTATTTACAGACGAACCGAATCAAAGAGGCTTCCAGGCACGTTCCGTTGTAGGTGGATATTATATCAAAATGCTTGAAGGAAAACTGATTAAATAAAACAAAAATACCATGAAGAAACTAGCTCTATTCGCTTTTACGTTACTTAGTGCATGGGCTATGACTGCAAAAACAATTACCGGACCGGTGGACTATGTTAGTCCGCTGGTTGGTACGCAGTCAAAGCACGCATTATCTACCGGAAATACTTACCCTGCCATTGCGCTGCCCTGGGGAATGAACTTTTGGGTTCCGCAGACTGGTAAAATGGGCGATGGATGGGCCTATACGTATGACGCTGACAAGATCAGAGGATTCAAACAAACCCATCAGCCAAGTCCCTGGATCAATGATTACGGTCAATTTGCCATCATGCCGGTAACCGGTAAGGCAGTATTTAATCAGGATGAGCGTGCCAGTTGGTTCTCTCATAAAGCTGAAACGGCTACTCCTTATTATTATAAAGTATATCTCGCCGATCATGATGTAGTGACCGAAATTGCTCCGACAGAGAGAGCAGCTGCTTTCCGTTTCACTTTCCCCGAAAACGACCACTCTTATGTAGTGGTAGACGCTTTTGATAAAGGCTCGTTTGTGAAAGTAATCCCTTCGGAGAACAAGATTATCGGTTATACCACTAAAAACAGCGGTGGTGTTCCTGCCAACTTTAAAAACTACTTTGTACTGGTATTCGACAAACCGTTTACTTATACGGCTGCCGTAGCCAGTGGTGTGATTGATACCAACAAACTGGAAGTGACGGACAACCATGCCGGCGCACTGATCGGTTTCAAAACCCGCAAGGGCGAACAGGTGAATGTTCGTGTCGCTTCCTCTTTCATCAGCCCCGAACAGGCTGAACTGAACCTGAAAGAACTGGGTACGGACAACGTTGAACAGATTGCTGCGAAAGGCCGCAAGGTATGGAATGACGTACTGGGACGCATCGAAGTGAAAGACGATGATATCGACCATTTGCGTACATTCTACTCCTGCCTGTATCGTTCGGTATTGTTCCCCAGAAGCTTCTATGAAATAGATGCCAAAGGAGACGTGATGCACTACAGCCCTTATAACGGTGAAGTACTTCCGGGCTATATGTTTACTGATACCGGTTTCTGGGATACATTCCGTTGCCTTTTTCCATTCCTCAACCTGATGTATCCATCCATGAATACGAAGATGCAGGAAGGATTGGTGAACACCTACAAGGAAAGCGGATTCCTTCCGGAATGGGCGAGCCCCGGTCATAGAGGTTGTATGGTTGGAAACAACTCCGCTTCCGTAGTTGCCGACGCTTACCTGAAAGGACTAAAAGGATACGATATCGAAACCCTGTGGGAAGCCGTGAAACACGGAGCAAACGCAGTGCATCCGAAAGTGGGTTCTACCGGACGATTAGGACATGAGTATTATAATAAGTTGGGATACGTTCCTTATAATGTAGGTATTAACGAAAATGCAGCCCGTACACTGGAATATGCTTATGATGACTGGTGTATCTACCAACTCGGCAAAGCCTTGAAGAAACCGAAAAAAGAGATTGAAATCTTCGCCAAGCGTGCAATGAATTATAAGAACCTATACGATCCCGAACACAAACTGATGCGTGGCAAGAATGAAGACGGTACGTTCCAGTCTCCGTTCAATCCGTTGAAATGGGGAGATGCTTTCACGGAAGGTAACAGCTGGCATTACACCTGGTCTGTATTCCACGATCCTCAAGGTCTGATCGACCTGATGGGTGGTAAAGATGGCTTCAACCAGATGATGGACTCTGTATTTATTCTGCCTCCGATATTCGATGAGAGCTATTACAGAGCCGTTATCCATGAAATCCGTGAAATGCAGATTATGAATATGGGCAACTATGCGCATGGCAACCAGCCGATCCAGCACATGCTTTATATGTACAACTATTCCGGTCAACCCTGGAAAGCGCAGCACTGGATTCGTGAAGTAATGGATAAACTCTATACTCCTGCTCCCGACGGTTATTGCGGTGATGAGGACAACGGCCAGACTTCTGCCTGGTATGTATTCTCGGCAATGGGATTCTATCCGGTATGCCCCGGTACAGATGAGTATGTCCTGGGTACTCCTTACTTCAAAGAGATGAAACTGCATCTGGAAAACGGAAAGGCAGTAACCATCTCCGCCCCGAATAACGGAGACGACAAGCGTTACATTTCATCAATGACGCTGAACGGCAAGGAACATACCAAAAACTACCTGACCCATCAGGACCTGATGAATGGCGCCACCATTTCTTTCAAGATGGATGCCAAACCCAATCAGCAACGTGGTACGAAAGAAAGCGATTTCCCTTACTCTTTCTCTAATGAATTCAAAAAGAAGAAGTAATCATGAAAAAACAAATCAAATATATCAGTGCAGGTATGCTGGCAGGTATACTTCTCTGTGGCGGGGAGCTGCAAGCCTCCAACCGTATGACGGAAATGCATGTATGTCTGGCGGATGCTATTCAGAAAGATAACCGCCCGGAAATATCCAATCGTCTGTTCCGTTCCACTGCGGTAGAGAAGGAAATTCTCCGTGTACAGAAACTTTTGAAGAATGCGAAGTTGGCATGGATGTTTACCAACTGTTTCCCGAATACACTGGACACTACCGTACATTTCCGTAAAGGAAGCGATGGCAAACCGGATACGTTCGTATATACGGGCGATATTCATGCCATGTGGTTGCGTGATTCTGGTGCGCAGGTATGGCCTTACGTGCAATTAGCTAATTCGGACCCCGAACTGAAAGAAATGCTGGCAGGAGTTATTCTCCGTCAGTTCAAATGTATCAATATCGATCCGTACGCGAACGCTTTTAATGACGGTGCTATTCCTGACGGTCATTGGATGAGCGACCTTACGGACATGAAACCGGAGTTGCACGAACGTAAATGGGAAATTGACTCCTTATGCTATCCGTTGCGCTTGGCCTATCATTACTGGAAGACTACCGGAGATGCGAGCATATTCAATGAAGAGTGGATTCAGGCAATCACTAATGTCCTGAAAACATTCAAAGAACAACAACGCAAAGACGGAGTAGGTCCTTATAAATTCCAACGTAAGACGGAACGTGCACTGGATACTGTGAGCAATGACGGTCTGGGAGCACCGGTGAAACCAGTCGGTTTGATTGTTTCCAGTTTCCGTCCTTCGGACGATGCTACTACGCTTCAATTCCTGGTTCCTTCCAATTTCTTTGCCGTATCTTCTTTGCGTAAGGCAGCCGAGATTTTGGAGAAGGTAAACAAGAAGACAGCTTTGTCTAAAGAATGTAAGGACTTGGCGCAGGAAGTGGAAACAGCTTTAAAGAAATATGCGGTGTATAACCATCCTAAATATGGTAAAATCTATGCATTCGAGGTAGATGGTTTTGGAAATCATCATCTGATGGACGATGCCAATGTGCCGAGTTTGCTTGCGATGCCTTATTTGGGTGATGTGAATGTAAACGATCCGATTTATCAGAATACCCGCCGTTTTGTATGGAGTGAGGACAATCCTTACTTCTTTAAAGGCAAGGCAGGCGAAGGAATCGGCGGACCGCATATCGGTTATGATATGGTGTGGCCGATGAGTATTATGATGAAAGCCTTCACAAGTCAGAATGATGCCGAAATCAAAACCTGTATCAAGATGTTGATGGACACCGATGCCGGTACCGGTTTTATGCACGAATCTTTCCATAAGGATAATCCGAAGAATTTTACCCGTGCATGGTTTGCCTGGCAGAATACTCTTTTCGGTGAGTTGATTTTGAAGTTGGTTAATGAAGGAAAGGTAGATTTATTGAATAGTATACAGTAATATGCTGACATAGTAAATTGAACGCGGATAACGCGGATGATGCGGTTCTTTTTCTGGTGCAAAATCAGAAAAAACGTGTTATCCGCGTCGTCTGCATCTAAATATGAATAGCTGAAAACTAATAGTTAAAAACCAATTGTATCATGAAAAAGTTATGTGTATGGGCAGTTGCCGCCCTTTTAATGGCAGCTTGTACTCCGAAAGCTGAAAAGGCTACAGATTCCGGTTTATTGCAGAGTAAATTCCAGACAGAAGTAGATGGAAAGAAGACTGATTTGTTCACTCTGCGTAACAAGAACAACATGGAAGTTTGTATTACGAACTTCGGTGGACGTATTGTTTCAGTGATGGTTCCCGACAAAGACGGACAGATGCGTGACGTTGTTCTCGGTTTCGATTCTATTCAGGACTATATCAGCAAGCCTTCGGATTTCGGTGCGACTATCGGACGTTATGCCAATCGTATCAATCAGGGACAGTTCACCTTGGATGGTGTAGAATATCAGCTTCCCCGCAATAACTACGGCCATTGTCTGCACGGCGGACCGCAAGGATTCCAATACCGGGTGTTTGATGCAGAATTGTTGAATCCGCAGGAATTGCAGTTGACTTATCGTGCAGAAGACGGTGAAGAAGGTTTTCCGGGAAACATCACTTGTAAGGTAGTGATGAAACTGACGGACGATAATGCCATCGATATTCAATACGAAGCGGAAACAGACAAACCGACGATTGTAAATATGACCAACCACTCTTATTTTAACCTTGAAGGTGATGCCGGCAACAACTCCGGTCATTTGTTGATGGTGGATGCGGACTATTACACTCCGGTGGATAGTACTTTCATGACAACTGGCGAGATCGTTCCGGTAGAAGGAACTCCGATGGATTTCCGCACCCCGACTCCGGTAGGCGAACGTATCAACGATTATGATTTCGTACAGCTGAAAAACGGTAACGGTTACGACCACAACTGGGTATTGAACACGAAAGGCGACGTAACCCGTAAATGCGCTTCTTTGAAATCACCGAAGACTGGTATCGTACTCGACGTTTATACTAACGAACCGGGTATTCAAGTATATGCAGGTAACTTCCTCGATGGTTCACTGACCGGAAAGAAAGGCATTACTTACAACCAACGTGCTTCCGTATGTCTCGAAACACAGAAATATCCGGATACTCCGAACAAACCGGAATGGCCGTCGGCTGTACTTCGTCCGGGTGAGAAATATACAAGTCAATGTATCTTTAAATTCTCTGTAGATAAGTAGAATTGGTAATAAAACAAGCTCTTGTTTTTGAAGGACGGATTGTCCGATTAGGGATTATCCGTTCTTTGCTTTAATGTAATCAAAGAAGAAATAACATTGATCCCCATGGGTGCGGCA
>DXOJ01000474.1:20512-23496 GCA_019412865.1 Bacteroides sp.
CAAAAGAATAAATTAATAACTAGAAAACTTAGAATAAATGAAACGTATTGTTTTTTTAGATTACATCCGTGTGTTTGCATGCTTTCTCGTCATCCTTGTTCATGCCAGTGAGAATTTCTATGGTGCTCCCGGATCCACCGATATGGCAGGCCCGCAGTCTTTTCTAGCGAATGAAGCAGACCGGCTATGGGTATCAGTATACGACGGTTTTTCACGTATGGCAGTACCCCTGTTCATGATAGTCTCCGCCTTCCTGCTTGCACCGATGAAGGAAGAGCAGTCTATGTGGCAATTCTATCGCCAGCGCTGTCTTCGCATCCTTCCACCGTTTTTCATATTCATGATACTGTACAGCACTCTACCTATGTTGTGGGGACAGATAGACGGAGAAACATCTATGAAGGACTTGTCGCGGATATTCCTGAATTTCCCGACGCTAGCCGGACACTTGTGGTTTATGTATCCTTTGATAAGCCTTTATTTGTTTATCCCAATTATATCCCCCTGGTTGAGAAAAGCCACGGCTAAAGAAGAACGTTTCTTTATAGGGCTGTTCGTGTTGTCAACCTGTATGCCTTATCTCAATCGTTGGTGTGGTGAAGTGTGGGGACAATGTTTCTGGAATGAATACCATATGTTGTGGTACTTCTCCGGTTATCTGGGCTATCTCGTTCTGGCACACTACATTCGTGTACACCTTACATGGAACCGTTCCAAACGTTTCATTATAGGAATCATTTTAATGGTGATCGGTGCTGTATGGACTATTTATTCATTCTATGTGCAGGCTATACCCGGCGAACTCCATTCTACACCTGTAATAGAAATAGGATGGGCTTTCTGTACGATTAACTGTGTGCTTCTCACAACGGGTACATTCCTTATGTTTACATGTATCAAACGTCCGAAAGCTCCCAAGTTGGTGACGGAAACATCGAAACTTAGCTATGGTATGTATCTTATGCACATATTCTGGCTCGGACTGTGGGTGACTGTGTTCAAAGATACATTGGCGCTTCCCACTGTTGCCGCTATACCATGTATCGCAGTGGTTACGTTTATCTGTTGTTTTGTAACAACTAAGATAATCTCGTTTATACCGGGCAGTAAATGGATAGTAGGATAAATATCCGGAAACAATAAGATTTTGAATAGATAATCAAGTTTTTCCTGATTTTCTATTCAAAATCTTATTGTTTATAGCTTATTTCCCTCTTTATATCCTCTTTCTCTTTTCACCTCTTTCACCCCTTTGTAAACAGTTCTTTCCCAGCTTCTTACGGGTGAACCCTCCCTCTGTTTGGAGCTTTATGCCGCTTTCATCGGTTTCACCAAATATACATTTCCATATTTGGTATGTTTGCGGGTGACACCTGCCGTAAGCAAAACTTGCGCGAACGTAGCCGGATTACTTCCTCGCATGGCAGCGGGGTTATACATTTTCAGTCTCCTGAATATGTCCGAAGCCGAGAGCCGTTCACTTCCCTCTTCATCATCTTTAGCTATCCGGAAGCAGGCATGAAAGACTTCCTCTGCCGGACACGGATGATAAAAAACGGCATTGTGGCGTTGCAGTTCCCGTTCCTCTTCTTTGGTGAACCAATAGCGGATGCCGGAGAGCAGTTCAGCTTTCAGTTGGGCATAGATCTGATCGTGCATGATTCCTTCGCAATCGATCAGATGTTCTGCTTCAATACAGATGAATCGCCGGCTACCGGTGGGATCGGTGAGCAAGTCAAAGCGGTTGCTTGTACCGATGAAAGAAGCGATGCGCGGCAAGTTGCGGAAATTCTTTTGATAAGCTTTGCAGATATTCAGGTTTGCCATTTGCATCAGATTCTTCAATAATGGCATTTGCTGCGTTCCGTACTTGTCAAATTCATCCATGTTCAGAAGTCCCATTTCGGCAAGTAATCTTTCCGGTTTTCCTTGTGCAGACAGTTTCAGGTTGTCCATGTAATAACGTGACAATGCCGGTGGCATCAGTGCCTTGCAAAATGTGGATTTTTGTCGTCCCTGCTCGCTGCTGACAAGTATGGGGGCTACACTGTTGGCATGTATCCCCGTCATGCCCATCCATTGGGCGGTGAGTCCCAGCATCCAGGTATGGAAGCTTTTTATCCAGAGCTGATTGTCAGAGACACGCCGTGCTAAAGCTTCCAGTCTGTCTGTCCCATCCCAGCCGGGCAGTTCTTCCATGTAAAGCCGGAAAGGATGATATTCAGGAATACAAGTGGAATAAATGTAACGGCTCAAGTCTTTATCCCAGCAGGATATGCCCTGGTCGTGTGCTTCCATGCAGAAAGTGTTCAGTTCCCGCTTACTTACAGGTTCGAAAGGAACGGTACGCTTGTTGGCAGGACGATATTCCGTTTCTTCCGTCAATAGGTTGTAACGAAAATCATACTGTTTTTGCAGGAATGTACGTACCTCCTGGGTTAATCGGACCGGTTGTTTTCGTTCTGCCTCTTTCTCCCTTTCAGTAGGCGGTGCAGTGTCCGGTAGGGGAACGGTATATTTATCTTCATGACATTTTAGCGTTTTCTGTGGCTCTTTGTCTGTTTTCTCAACTGCATCTTCTTTGTTTTCCTTCATTTGAAACAATTTTAGTTCCTTCAATACCTGTCTCCATATCAATGTTATTGCATTCATTATTTTTTCTATTTTTAAGTGATTAAAATCGGTTTATTGTTCAGCGCTGATACTGCGAATGTACTATCGGATGATACCGGTTTGCAAGTATTTCTCCGGAAAAAATATAAATTTCTACTTGACTGAAGAAGTCGGCTTCTTATCATCCTTTTCTCTATTTTTTATCGTATCTTTGACGAAGAGTTATTGTTGATTCACTTTCGTGGTTCAATCAAATGACAAGAGTGATTTACTTGGATAACAACTGTGATTTAAATGAACCACGGTAGTGGTTTAATAATAAACTTAAAGTTTTTACATGAAATATATTCACCTGTCTCTTATACACATCT
>DXOJ01000475.1 GCA_019412865.1 Bacteroides sp.
TACTAATTATTAATAAATAATCAATGATATGAAACTTATAAAGAAAATATATACTTTACCGCTATTGGTTATGGCCATTTTAATGGCTGGTTGCGAACGTGATTATGATGCTCCTCCTTTGAATGAACCGATTTATACTGGTGCACAGCCTAATCTGACTCTAAAGCAATTGAAAGAAAAATATAGTGCTGCTACTGCTGAATCTCCGCTGGAGATTATGGAAGACTATATAGTAAAAGCTTATATTACAGGTAATGATGAATCTGGGAACATCTTTAAACAGATTATTGTACAGGATGCTACGGCCGCTTTGCCGATACAGTTGGATCAAGGTAATGTATACACTACTTATCGGCGTGGGCAAGAAGTCTTCATCAACCTGAAAGGTATGTGTATCTCCGTATATGGTGGGGAACAGCAGATAGGATGGCCAGGCGCTGCTCTTTATCGGATGACATACGAAACTTTCAAAAAACTAGTGCAGAAAAACGGATGGCCTAATGCAGATAATGTGAAGCCGGAGATTATTACGGATATCAGCAAGATAAACCTTGACGTAACTCGAATGGCTTATCGTCTCGTTCAGCTTGAAGGAGTTACTTTTGAGAATGGTGGAAAGAATACATATGCAGCTGCGAATGGCTATGGATCTGAAATATTGAAAGATGCCCATGGTAATACGTTGACAGTGAGAACAAGTAACTATGCGTCTTTTGCCTATGAAACACTGCCTGTCGGGACTGGAACAGTTGTTGGTATTCTCGGACGTTTTAATGGTGCTTGGCAATTAACTATACCTGTTTTAAGTGATGTCTTTGGTTTTGACGGAGTCGAGCCGGGAGAAGGAGGTGGCGAAACCGGAGAAACTGTGTTATTCAGTGAAACATTTAAAGAACCAGCTAAAATAAATGACAAGTGGGTGTCAATAACTGAATGGTGGGATGCAAGTTCTAACAATACATTCGACAATCCTTCTTCTATGTTCAGTGGAGATCTTAGTGTATTGTCTCCTCGTACACAAGGTGGCGATGGCAATATTTGGTTCACTTACGGTGGAGATTATTCATTGACTATCGGAGGCATTGACGTGAAGGGAGCAAACAAGGTAACATTAGTGTATAAGATGTATCCAAACGTATATCAGGAAACTGAGGTACAGAATATAAATACTTTGAGCGTGAAGTGTAATAATACAGTTTTGGAAGTGCCGAGTAAAGATCTTACTGGTACGAAGAATCCAAATCTGCAAGAAGAGGTTCGCATAGAGAATATAGCAGTATCTGGCAATGTGGCGTTAACCTTTAGTGTGGCGAATAGTACTAATGTGAAAGGTATACGTCTATATGATGTAAAATTGATAGCTCCAGGAAATAGTGAAGGTGGCGGTGGTGTAATCAACCCGATACCTGGTAACGAATAGTAAACGGAAAACTTCATGATAATTACAATCTGATGATAAAAAAAATCCTATTGTTACAAGTGTTGTTGTTTGTCCTGTCTTATGGATTGATGGGACAAACACGTTTGGGGGTGTATGCAGCAGGTTTCTATAATTTGGAAAACCTATTTGATACGGAAGATGATCCCAGTAATCCGGGTGATGATGAATTTCTGCCAAGTGGACCATACTCTTGGACGCCGGAGAAGTATCAGCAAAAGTTGAGCAATATGGCGAAAGTTATAGCCAAACTGGCGAGAGAGAAATGTCCGGGAGGCCCGGCCATCCTTGGAGTCTCAGAAGTGGAGAATCGTCGGGTATTAGAAGACCTGGTGAAAACTGAACCTCTTGCTTCTATGGGGTATGAAATAGTACATTATGACTCGCCGGATCGTCGGGGCATAGATGTTGCTTGTCTGTATAATCCTAAACTGTTTACTCTGCTTTCATCAAAGGCATATCCTTTTGTTATGCCTTCCCAGCCGAATTTCCGTTCACGTGATCAATTGTTAGTAAGTGGAATATTAGCAGGAGAGTCATTTCATATGATTGTGAACCACTGGCCGTCTCGTTATGGCGGTGATCGTTCGTCAGTGTATAGAGAAGCTGCCGCTGCTATAACTAAGCATATTGCGGATTCTATTCATACCGCCGATCCTTTAGCCAAGGTTCTGATTGTTGGTGATATGAATGATGATCCCTCTGATAAAAGTACGAAAGAAGTTCTGAAAGCTCGCCGGAAGCCAGCAGAAACAGAACCGGATGGTTATTTTAATCCAACATGGCCCCTATTTGATAAGGGAATTGGATCACTTTGCTACCAAGACAAATGGAATTTATATGATCAGCTGATTATTTCCGGAAATTTATTAGGGAATGATCGTTCGACTCTGAAATTTTGGAAAGCCGAGATATTCAACCGTGATTTTCTGACAACGCAGGAGGGAAAGCGTAAAGGCTACCCATGGCGTACTTTCTCTAATAATACTTTTATAAATGGATACAGCGACCATTTTCCGGCATTGATTTACTTTGTAAAAGAGATACGCTAATATTTTATCGTATATTGTTAATGCATGAATCTGAATAATTTAATGTTATTGGGATTTATGCATTAATGCTTTTTACACTTCTTCATGCTTCTACCACCCACTTTTCAATATTACGGGTTTTGTCACTGAAGTTAATCCCTATCTTGAATAGTTTGCGTCCATCCGCTTCGAAAGGCAATGCATAGCGTTTGTCGTTAATCTGCTGCAAAGCCTCTTCCGCTGTGCCGTTCAGCTTAAACTCCATTATATAAATGAATTTCTCTGTCTGTAGCACGAGATCTATACGTCCGTCATTGGTGTGGTATTCCACCTTGGTATAGAAGCCAACCAGTTTGAAAACGATGAAAAGTACGTTCTCATAATGTAGTTCCTGCTCCCGGATTACTTCGTAAGTCGTATCGGCGAAGAAACTCTGCAGGCGGTGGAAGAAAGAATCATAATCTCCGGAACGCACTTCACGGACGAATTTTTGAACTTCAAACGGGGATTCCACCTTATTCACATTCGCGTAAAAAGGAAGCAGAAAGCGAATGAATCCCTCTTCTACTTCACGGTTGGGGAAACCTAAACGGTATATGCCAAAACGTTCGTCATATCCTTTAATGGTGAGGTATCCGCTTTGGTAAATCACTGGGATCGGGTTGCTTGATTCGGAGTCGATGCTATTCAGTACTTGTGCATCAGTTTCTTCGTGTGCCATCCGTTCCAGGTCATAATGATGCTTTTTTAGTAACTTAACCAGATAGGTAGGTGTGCCCGTTTCAAACCAATAGCTACCGAACTCTTTATATTTGAAAGCATTGAGCAGACTAAACGGATTATATATGCCGATAGAATTATGCGTAAAGTGATAACCGTCATAACAGTCTTTTAATTCTGTACAGAGCTTATCATATGTTATTCCGCGTGCATCTGCGAATTCATGAAGTTCTGTTTCCAGATTTTCGTGAATTTCTTGGTCGCTGACACCGCAGATTTCAACATAATCCTTCCGCATTGATATGTCATCCAGATTATTAAAGTCGCTGAACACGCTGACTTTGCCGAACTTAGTGACACCGGTCAAGAACGCGAACTTTATGCACCCATCCATTGTTTTAAGTGCCCCATAAAAGGGGGGTAAAGTATCCCGGAATTTCTTTTGTAACTCTTCGTTACCGATGGCTTGCAGCATGGGCTTATCATATTCATCTACCAGAATAACTACGCGCTGTCCTGCCTGTTTATAGGCGCGTTCAATGATGCCGGCGAAACGCAGGGAAAATGAGCGTTCAGATGGCTCGGCACCATAGAGTTTTTCCCATGCAGTCAACGATTTTTCGAGTATATTATCCAGGCTCTCCAGAGCGTCATATTTTTCGATATTAAGGTCCAGATGTAGTATCGGATATTTAATCCAGTCCTTTTCCAACCTTTCTACAGCCAGTCCTGCGAACAGTTCCTTTTTCCCTTGAAAATAGGCTTCAAGAGTAGAGATGAGCAGACTCTTTCCGAAGCGGCGCGGGCGGCTTAAGAAATAATAACTACCGGTTTTTACCATTTGATACATCAATGCCGTTTTATCAATATAGAAATAGCCGTCATTACGAATCTTTTCGAAATTCTGTATGCCAATGGGATAAATTTTAGTGCTCATATACTCCGGTTTTATAAATCAATTACACAAAGGTAATAAATTTCCGGGTACTTCATTGCTTTTAAAAAGAGGAAAGTATAAGTATAGTTGCTTTTAACTGAATGAGGTGTAGAAAACAGTACGTACTGTTTGTGCAGAAACGAGTTAAACGGTACGCTAATGAATGGGTCAAGGGTGAGGGATGGTGAGGGTAGATTTATAACCTTTTATTTTATTATTTTCTATACTATCTCCTTTTTTATCTATAAAAAAAAATACGAAAGTTATAAATCTACCC
>DXOJ01000476.1 GCA_019412865.1 Bacteroides sp.
TTTTTCGCCTGTTTTTTGAAATGCATTCATGATAATGGATTTAAATAGATTTTGTTTCGTTGACAAAGGTCGGTATTTAGACTGAATTTTATTTGTAAAAATTGGTCAAAATCATGTATTATTCGTTGCATTATAGTTGGATTTTGTTACATCCTATATATAATAAGGTAACGAATGTTTGTTCTTTGGGGGAAGAATATGCAAAATCCGGAAAACTTCATTCCTTTCTCTCGCAGGAGAAAAGAATGAAGTTTTTCGGATCATTGATTATATGTATGAACAGGAATACGCAACGATTAGCGCATTTCTGTATATTTGATTTTGTCCATATCTCCGTAGTCGAGGTTTTCACCTGCCATACCCCAGATAAACATGTAGTTGCTTGTTCCGGCAGCAGCGTGAATAGACCATTCCGGTGACATGATAGCTTGTTCATTCTGCATCCATACAATACGCTCTTCTTGAGGTTCGCCCATGAAGTGACAGATCGCATTTCCTGCCGGTACATTGAAATAGAAGTATGCTTCCACACGACGAGAGTGAGTGTGTGCCGGCATCGTGTTCCATACGCTACCCGGTTTCAACTCTGTCAGTCCCATCTGTAATTGGCAAGGACCTTCTTCAAGTACGTTGTTAACAATTAACTGGTTGATAACGCGGTCGTTGCTTTCTTCCATCTTTCCGGCAGCAAATGAGTTGGCTTTCAGAGAACCTTTGCGTCCGTCGATAGTAATCAATTGAGTTTTGTATTCCTTGTGAGCAGTAGCCGAGTTGATGTAGAACTTGGCAGGATTGCTGGAATCTTTGCTCTTGAAAGTCACTTTCTGCTTGCCTCTACCTACGTATAAAGCATCTTTGAATTTCAGCGTATATTCTTTACCGTCTACGGTTACGATACCTTCGCCACCAATGTTGATGACACCCAGTTCGCGGCGTTCAAGGAAGAATTTAGATTTCAGCGGATCAATCGTTTCAAGTACCAGTTCTTTTGTTGCAGGTACTGCACCACCGAAGATCAGGCGGTCGTACATTGAATAAGTAACGTTGATTTCATTCGGAACCATTACTTTCTCCATCAGAAAGCTACTACGCAGGCGGTTGGTATCATACGTTTTCACGTCTTGAGGACTGCAAGCCACTTGCATCTTGTAATTCACCTGGGCAGAAGCAGACATTGCTGCGATACCCAACATCATTGCAATTGCTAATTTTTTCATCATCTTTTCTTTATAGGATTTATATTATTCTTTATGGGTTGATGCATTCTTTGCGTCATTTCTAGTCATGCGGATACGGTTGTAGATAGCCATTCCGAGTGCCAGTGCCACGAGGATGGCAGGACCGATAATCTTCAGACTGTAGGTCAGGTGGAAGATACCCCAACAGAAGAGGCTGGAAGCAAAGTCGAGTGCTCCACCTTCAAAACCGGGGGGGATATTCACTGTCGGGTCGCCCGTTGCGGCATATACATCTTTGGCGGCCAGTGTGAAGAAGCCTGCCAGTCCTGTTACGAAATACAGACCGACTGTCAAAGCCACCAGACCGATAATAAATGATTTCACTACGTTACCTTTTGTAATAGGCAGAATCATCGGGAACAAGTAGAACATACCTGCCAGGGAAGCCAGCGGTAAAAAACGGTTGCCCGGAAGGATAACAGCCAGGAAGATAGTTACAGGGATTAAAAGTAGAGATACCACCAGGGTAGTCGGGTGACCGATTACCAGTGCAGGGCTCATACCGATGCTCAATCCGGTGTTATTCTTATATTTCTTAGCAATCAGCTCGCGGGTAGCGTCAGAAATAGGTTTCAAACCTTCGATGAAGAGACTGGTGATACGTGGAATCAATTCCATTACCGCACCCATCTTGATACCCAGTCCTAAAATGCCCGGAATACCATCCAACACTTCTTTCCAACTGGCACAACCCAGTGCGCCGATACCGCAACCGATCACAATACCCAGGAACAACGGTTCACCCATCAATCCGAATTTCTTTTTCATGCCTTCCGAGTCGATATTCAGTTTGTCGAATCCCGGGATTTTATCAAGTAGTTTATTAATTACAATGGCAAACGGAACAAAACTTTGGCAAAAAGGTTGCGGAATAGAGATACCTTCCATCTTATCATAAAACTTTTGGAAAGCAGGAGCAGTCATATCCGCCATTACCAGTGTAATGATGTAGCAGATGATTGCTGCAAAGAAGCCCCAGAAGATATTGTCGGAAGCAAAATAGACGATGGCTCCGATAAAGGCGAAATGCCAGTAGTTCCAAAGGTCGATGTTGACGGTGCGGGTTGTTTTGGTAAGCAACATCAGTAAGTTAACACCCAGACAGACCGGGATAATAAAAGCACCGACAGATGTATTGTAGGCAACTGCTGCTGCAGAAGGCCATCCCATGTCGAAAATACCCAGTTCCAATCCGTAGATTTCTACCATTTTACTTAGTGCAGGGCCCAGGCTGCTGGTAAGCAACGCTGTGACTACCGATAAACCAACGAAACCGACACCTACCAATAAACCGCTTTTCAGCGCTTTAGAGAATTTAATACCGATACATACTCCTAAGATTGTGAAAATGACCGGCATCATCACTGCCGCTCCAAGACCGATAATGTACTTGAATACTTCTTCCATTCTGTTCTATTTTTTCTCTGTT
>DXOJ01000477.1 GCA_019412865.1 Bacteroides sp.
GATCCATCAGAAGATGTTCGAAAGCCGCCTGTTCTTTGTGGACAAACTGATTGACATGGGTGCACAGATCATTCTCTGCGACCCTCACCGTGCCGTAGTCATCGGACACAACCACGGCTTCAAGCTGCGCGGCGCCCGCCTGACTTCACCGGATATACGTGCCGGTATCGCCCTTCTGATTGCCGCCATGAGCGCCGAAGGAACCAGTACCATTAGTAACATCGAACAGATAGACCGTGGTTATCAGAACATCGAAGGACGTCTGAACGCTATCGGAGCTAGAATCACCCGGATATGATAAAGAAAGAAGAAGTATACAAGATAGGATTATTCAATAAACCGCACGGCATCCACGGCGAATTGCAATTTACCTTCACGGACGATATTTTCGACCGTGTGGACTGTGATTACCTGATATGCCTGCTCGATGGCATTTTCGTGCCTTTCTTCATCGAAGAATACCGCTTCCGTTCAGACTCCACCGCCTTGGTGAAACTGGAAGGAGTCGACAGTGCCGAACGTGCCCGAATGTTCACCAACATTGAAGTCTACTTCCCCGTGAAACACGCCGAAGCAGCGGAAGATGGCGAATTATCCTGGAACTTCTTCATCGGTTTCCAAATGGAAGACATCCATCACGGACTTCTGGGAGAAGTCATAGATGTAGATACCACTACGGTAAACACCCTTTTCGTGGTTGAAGGAGCGGAAGAAGAGGAACTGCTCGTTCCCGCCCAGGAGGAATTTATCGTAGGAATAGACCAGAAACAGAAACTCATCACGGTGGAACTTCCCGAAGGGTTGCTCAATCTGGAGGAATTGGAAGATGACCGGTGAGAACGAATCAAACGATGAGCCGCTCATCCACTGAAAATAGTAAATAGTAAATCGTAAAAACAGTAAATACCCGAGATGCCAAAGAGAAGACGAAGTAAAGCTTTCTGGAAAAATTTCAAGTTCAAGTATAAACTAACGATCGTTAATGAAAATACACTTGAAGAAATTGTCGGACTTCGCGTATCCAAGCTCAATGGACTTTCCGTATTACTTTGCGTGCTGGCGGTACTTTTCCTGATCGCTTCCTGCATCATCACCTTCACCCCGCTGCGCAACTACCTCCCCGGATACATGAACAGTGAAGTCCGTACACAAATCGTAGACAATGCCCTGCGTGTAGACTCTTTACAACAAGTGCTCAACAAGCAGAATCTTTACATCATGAACATTCAGGATATCTTCAGTGGAAAAGTATCCATCGACAGCGTGCAGACACTCGATTCACTGACCGCTGCCCGCGAAGACACACTGATGGAACGTACCAAACGCGAAGAAGAATTCCGCCGTCAGTATGAAGAGAATGAAAAATATAACCTGACCTCCATCACTTCCCAACCGGACGTGACCGGACTCATTTTATACCGTCCGACACGAGGTATGGTGTCCGACCACTTCAATGCCGAGAAGAAACATTACGGCACCGACATCGCCGCCAATCCCAACGAAAGTGTATTGGCAACCATGGACGGGACCGTCATCCTAAGTACATACACCGCCGAGACAGGTTATCTGATTGGCGTACAACATAACCAAGATTTAATTTCAATCTATAAACACTGCGGCTCCCTCCTGAAAAAGGAAGGTGAACGCGTGAAAGGAGGCGAAGCCATCGCTCTGGTAGGAAACAGCGGCACACTTAGTACAGGGCCGCACCTCCATTTCGAACTTTGGTATAAAGGTCATCCGGTAAATCCCGAAAAATACATCGTATTTTAAGTGATAATAGAAAAATGAATATAGAGACTAACAAAAAGAAAAAACAAATAGCTATCCTAGGCTCAACAGGCTCCATCGGGACGCAGGCTCTGCAAGTCATCGAAGAACATCCCGACCTGTACGAAGCCTATGCGCTGACAGCCAACAACCGCGTGGAACTACTGATTGCCCAGGCACGGAAGTTCCAGCCGGAAGTGGTGGTGATAGCCAACGAAGAAAAGTATTCCGAACTGAAAGAAGCATTGAGCGACCTGCCTATCAAAGTGTACGCAGGCACAGACGCTATCTGTCAGATTGTAGAAGCAGGCCCCATCGACATGGTGTTGACAGCCATGGTCGGTTATGCCGGACTAAAACCAACCATCAACGCCATCCGCGCCAAGAAAGCGATTGCGTTGGCCAATAAAGAAACATTGGTAGTAGCGGGCGAACTGATTAATCAGTTGGCACAACAATATCGCACTCCGATTCTGCCGGTAGACTCTGAACACTCTGCTGTTTTTCAGTGTTTAGCGGGAGAAGTGGGTAACCCGATCGAGAAAGTGATATTGACAGCCTCCGGAGGTCCGTTCCGCACTTGCACCTTGGAACAGCTGAAATCCGTCACAAAGACGCAAGCCTTGAAACATCCCAACTGGGAAATGGGAGCAAAAATCACAATCGACTCCGCTTCCATGATGAATAAAGGTTTTGAGGTGATCGAAGCCAAATGGTTGTTCGGTGTTCAGCCCAGCCAGATCGAAGTGGTGGTGCATCCGCAATCAGTCATCCACTCGATGGTGCAGTTTGAAGACGGAGCTGTCAAGGCACAACTTGGGATGCCAGATATGCGCCTGCCCATCCAGTACGCATTCTCCTACCCCGACCGTATCAGCTCTTCTTTCGACAGACTCGATTTCTCCCAATGCACGAATCTGACGTTTGAGCAACCCGATACGAAACGGTTCCGCAACCTGGCACTCGCCTACGAAGCGATGTACCGCGGAGGGAATATGCCCTGTATCGTCAATGCTGCCAATGAAGTAGTGGTAGCCTCTTTCCTGAAAGACGGCATCAGCTTCCTCGGCATGAGCGACGTAATAGAGAAAACAATGGAACGGGTTGCCTTCATCGCCAATCCGACATACGACGATTATGTAGCTACGGATGCGGAAGCAAGGAAAATAGCAGCCAGTCTGATATGATCCGCTTCATCCCATTGATGAACAAAGAAAATAAAGAAATTGATTAGTATTAATATAAATTGAAAATAGCCTTTATATCCTCTCTTCGGTAGAGAATTAGTTGAAGGCTTTAAACTGTAAATAGACTATATGGAAACATTTTTGATTCGTGCCCTGCAATTGATTATGAGCTTATCCTTGCTCGTTATCGTTCATGAAGGCGGGCATTTTCTTTTTGCCCGTTTGTTTAAGGTGCGTGTAGAAAAATTCTGCTTATTTTTTGACCCTTGGTTCACCCTTTTTAAGTTCAAACCCAAGAAAAGTGACACAGAGTATGCAGTAGGCTGGTTGCCATTGGGCGGTTATGTCAAAATAGCCGGCATGATTGATGAGTCGATGGATACCGAACAGATGAAACAACCCGAACAACCGTGGGAGTTCCGTTCCAAGCCGGCGTGGCAACGTCTGCTGATAATGGTGGGTGGCGTACTGTTCAACTTCCTGTTGGCACTGTTCATCTACTCCATGATTCTTTTTGCATGGGGCGACCAATATATAAAGGTACAGGAAGCCCCTCTTGGTATGGAATTCAACGAGACTGCCAAAGCGGTAGGTTTCCAGGACGGTGATATCCTCCTTTCTGCCGACGGTGTTCCTTTCGAACGTTATGACGGCGACATGTTGAGCCAGATTGCCGATGCACGCGAAGTAAGCGTCATCCGTAACGGGGCAAAAGCCTCCGTCTATATCCCGGAAGACCTGATGCAACGCCTCTTGGCAGACAGTGTCCGCTTCGCCTCCTACCGTTTCCCGTACGTTATAGACAGCGTAATGGTGAACTCTCCTGCCGCACAAGCAGGAATCCAGGCAGGTGACAGCATCATCGCCCTGAACGGAACACCGATCTCTTTCTCCGACTTCAAAGAAGCGATGGCAGAACGTAAGAAAAACGAAGCAACCCTGCTCAAAGACAGCATAGATCCGCGTCTAATCACGCTGACTTATGTGCGTAACGGTGCAACAGACACGCTAAGTATGCGTGTAGACTCCGCCTACCTGATGGGTGTAACCGCCTGTCTCGTCACAGACCGTCTGCTCCCTATGGTAAAAAAAGAATATGCTTTCTTTGAATCCTTCTCCGCAGGTGTCTCCCTCGGTGTGAAAACCCTGAAAGGCTATGTAGGAAACATGAAATACCTCTTCTCAAAAGAAGGAGCCAAACAACTGGGCGGCTTCGGAACGATCGGCAGCATCTTCCCCGCTACCTGGGACTGGCACCAGTTCTGGTATATGACAGCCTTCCTTTCCATCATCCTGGCTTTCATGAACATCCTCCCTATCCCCGCATTAGACGGTGGCCACGTGCTCTTCCTCTTCTACGAGATGATAGCCCGCCGCAAACCGAGCGACAAGTTTATGGAATACGCCCAGATGACCGGTATGATTCTGCTCTTCGGTCTGTTGATATGGGCTAACTTCAATGATATTTTGCGATTCTTCTTCTAGCGAATATAACAATAGAAAGATAGAGAAAACATATAAAAAGAATCATCCCGGATGAAAAAGGTTTTAAAAACCAATTTTCATCCGGGATCTTTTTTTATTGTTGTTTGTCTTTAAATCTTCAACATCTTCTTCTCTCTCTCCAAATCCGTCTCATCCAACTTAGGTGAAGGCACCGTGCACGTTTTGATATAATCTCCCTCCTGACACGTATAATTATAGTACACCTCCAATTCCGGAGTCAATTCCGCCCGCGGAACCAGACACCCTTCCATCTCCAGAAACTGATTAACATCCGTACTATCCGACTGTTTCACCAGTACAATACGACGCGCAATCGGATTATGATTGTAGTCCAGACAGAGATAAAGCCCTTTCAGCATATTCGGAAACTCATAATGCGGAAGTTGCAGGTAAATAGTCACCAGCGCAAACTGTGGCAAATCCCTTTCGTTGAACATCAGGTAAGAGTTCTGATGATTACTGATAATCCCGCTCCCCCAATGCACCGACTTATACGCATTAATCATCCCCACCTTCACATACTCATTATTCTCGGAAGCACAAATCATGTACGGCTCGATCTTCAAGCTATCCGTAGAAGACGACAAACTGTAACTAAGATACATACCGCTATAATTATACACCTCCTGCACAGACTCCTTCGCCTCTTTCCCCAGCAACTTGATAAAAGAGTTGCCACTCTCCGCCTCGCTCTGCACGTCCGGTTCCATCTCCTGAAGCAACAGCCTCACCGATCCCACATTATTTAATAAGCGTTTCTTGGAAACATTATTCACCAGTGCCAAAGCTTCATCCAGCGCCTCGTCCGGTGTGCGTGTTTTCAATAAGTCGATATAAGCGGGAAGCACACTCGAATACAAAGCAGACAACACACTCGGAGCCATATCCACCCGGTCGGCAATTTCTTTCATCTTCACCCCGTTGTTGCGCAGGTACTCTATTCTTTTATAAATATCCGTAAGTTCGTCCATGATTTTTCGGTTTGTTAATTGATTCCGTTGCAAAGGAATGACTAAGGTATTATGTTTGTATTGCATGAATATTACATTAATATTTCAGTACACTTAAAGGC
>DXOJ01000478.1 GCA_019412865.1 Bacteroides sp.
GGCTAGAAAAGTGGCTATGAGTTTTTTTTGTGAAACGATACGATCCCGTGGTGGAATTCCCAGACTTCAGCTCGTCTGGGATGGTGAAAGTACTACTACGAGAGGTGGATCATCTCCCGCATTTTATGTGTTTAACCGTATGGATAGTGATGGGTTTGTGATTATCTCGGGAGATGATGTTACCATGCCGATATTAGGATACTCTTGCTCGAATCATTTTGTAGTTGAAAATATGCCTCCCAACTTGCTTGATTGGATGGATGAATTACGCAATCAGATTAATGCGGTCCGGGAGGAACATGTTGTGGGCACTTCTTATATTTCGAAAGCTTGGACGCGGGCATCAGACGCTATTGGTACGCCAATAGTGAAATTAACCACAGCCTTGTGGGACCAGCAAGCGCCTTTCAACAGACTATCTCCGACAACCAGTGACGGAAAGTCAATTACCGGCTGTGTAGCTACTGCAATGGCGATTATTATGCAATATTATCAATGGCCGGATCAGGGTGTAGGAACTGTACCTGTTTATACTCTACAAGCTGATAAGAATACCCAGATACCAAGCAAAACTTTTGATCGTCCTTATGTTTGGAGCAAGATGCCGGTAAAAGTTGATAAGAATTCGGATACTGATATAAAGGATGAGGTTGCAACTCTTATATATGATTGTGGCATTATTTCAAAGTCACAGTTTGGCAGGAAGTCTACGTGGGCATATTACGAGAATGCACTGGAAGGTATGATAAAGTATATGAAATATAATAAGGGGACTCATATGCAGAATCGGGCTACCCGTGTTATGAGTGAATGGCATCAGATGTTAAGGAAAGAACTTGATGCAAAAAGGCCGATTCTATATACAGCTTCTACTAAATCCGGTGGAGGGCATATGTTTGTAATAGATGGCTATACCCAGGAAAATTATTATCATGTTAATTGGGGGTGGAGTGGAAGTTCGAATGGTTATTACTTATTGACTGTTATGGATCCGTCAAATCCGGGTTCCGGCAGTTCTAGCGGTGGATACACTCAAGAGCAAGCTGCTTTTTTTAACTTGATACCAGATAAGGATGGCACCTCTGCTTTTACAGATAATTTGGTTCTTATTAGGAAGGAAGTGAATGGTGTCTATTATGAAGGACTTGTAATGGATGCTGTTAATATTCAGCCAGAACAAGAATTTAAAATAAGTATAGGAGCTGTTAACAACATCGGACGGTCAGCTTTTGACGGAAACCTGAGAATAGCTTTAGTAGGCAAGAACGGAACTATAAAAGAATATATATCCGAGGAAATCCCTGTTAAGTATCCGGCAGACTCTTACCATAGTGAAACAGACTGTTTCTGTAAAATAACCCTACCAATAAAGGCCGGAGATCGGATTAGAGTATATTACAAGGGTAAATATTCAGAGGATTGGGAATATTTGCGGGGTGGCTCACTATTGAAATCTGAAATTATTCTCAAGGAGGAAGATATGCCTTTGGAAAAAATGACCAGTTTTGCTTATGATAAGAAAAATAAGAAGATTAGTCTGAAGACTTGTCCCCAGGTAGAGTATCAGGTGCTCTCACTAACTAATAACGTGGTATTTTCAGGAATTACTAATGATGATAACCCGGAGATTCGGATTGATACAAGTGAGTTGATTGACAGAGAGTATGTCATTGTGCTCCGGAAGAAAATAGAGGATGAAGACGAGTATGAAGAAAAAAGAATACGTTTTGCAATAGGTAATCAAAATAAGAAATAGGAGAATATGAAGGAGATATTGAAATATATTGGACTGACTTTAATTTTTTTCATGGTATATTCATGTAGCGGTGGAGAGGATATTTTGCAGGAGGGACCGGAAGAAGACCCTTTTAAGGACTATTGCCTTGTAACAATAGAGCATAGCGGGAAATCATTTGGTTTTCTTGAATTTACAGGCAGTAAACTGTCTGGTAATATTCAATGGGGAGATGATAAATCTGAGATGTTTGCAGGAAAAAACACTCCGTCACATGTATATCAGACCGCGGAGGAACATATTATCGTCATAAAAGTTCAACAGGCTGATGGGATTATGTTGCCAGGTATCGAGGGGGTATCTCGGATAGATTTATCTGATTTTTAGTTAATTGAAATATTCTAAAAAAGGAGAAAATGAAAAGAATAACTTTTATATTTATAGTTTTGTTGATGGGGGTGGAAAGTGTATTTGCCCAGTCCTGCACATGGATCTACAGCACGGAAGGAAATATGTGGAAAGAATCGAAAATCAGATTACAATTAAAGCCTGATAAGGAACCCGCTTTAAAGGTGGATACAACAGAAAGCATTCAGGTATTCAAAAGATGGGGAACTTGTCTCAACGAACTGGGATGGGATGCTTTGAATTTGTTGCCCTTTGAACAACAGAAGGAAGTATTAAGTAATCTTTTTTCGAAAGAAGGCGCTTTACGTTTTTCCATGGGGCGTATACCGATGAATGCCAATGATTATGCACGGGACTGGTATAGTTGTGATGAAGTGTCCGGTGATTTTCAGTTAAAGTACTTTTCTATAGAACGTGATAAGAAGACAATTATACCTTTCTGTAAAAGAGTTCTGCACTGTAATCCTGATGTAATCTTTTGGGCATCTCCTTGGTCACCGCCGTCCTGGATGAAGGTTAACCATTATTATTCAGTACGTAGTTGGAATGGACAGAATAAAATGTCTCCTTTGTCTGATGTTGTTCTATATGAAAATACTACGGGGAAGGATGCTGCATATTATCCAAAGCAATTGGCTGTGAATGATTATTTTATTCAGGATTCTCGTTATTTGAAAACCTATGCCAATTATTTCTGTAGGTTTGTTTCTGCCTATCGGGAAGAGAATATTTCCATATCAAGAGTGATGTTTCAGAATGAACCATGGGCATATACCATTTATCCGGGTTGTGCATGGACGCCTGAGGGGATTATAAGATTTAATGTCGAATATTTGGCGCCGGAGTTAAAGAAACAACACCCGGAGGTTTCACTTTTTCTTGGAACACTCAATACCAATCGTTTTGATGTTGTAGATAAGATTCTGTCAGATTCTCGTATGAAAGATGCAGTGGAAGGATTAGGATTTCAATGGTGGGGAGGACAGATTTTGCCTGCTATCCGCAAGAAATATCCGTATTATAAGTATATGCAGACAGAGAGTGAATGTGGTTCAGGAACGTTTGATTGGAAAGCGGCAGAACATACATTTAGGTTGATCAATCATTATATAGGTAATGGTTGTGAGGAGTATACTTTTTGGAATGCGATTTTATCTGACGAAGGAAAAAGTAGCTGGGGATGGAAACAAAATGCTTTGATTCGTGTAGATTCTAAAACCGGGACTATTACGTATACACCAGAATATTATGCGGTGAAGCATTTTTGTAATCAGGTTGTTTCAGGTACAAGGGTTTTACAATATAAAGAGAAGGGGGAGGATAATTTGTCTGTTATTGCTTTCTTGACTCCAGAAGGTAAATATTTGATAGTAGCAGGTAATTATGGTGATGTTGCGCAGCAAATGACGGTACAATTAGGGGAGAAGTATTTAAATGTAACTTTACAGGCGCACTCTTTTAATACATTTATTGTAAAATAATTGTTTATATTGCATTATTATAAAAGCAAGATTAGATGTCCTCTGCCGAATCAAGTGATAATTCGTAGCTTCGGTAAAGTTCTCCTGTAACTTTAGCCTCTGAGAGTTTAACGGTATTTGTCTAAATGTTATAATTGGACACTATAAATCTAATATTTTGCTGATATATTATTGATATAGAGACCGATATATTTCTATTAACATCGAACTCATGTTAATTTAAGTGTTCCTCAACTTTATGAAATGAATAAAGTGACGGAAAAAGAAAATGTTGCTTCTTAATACCCCGATAAGGTTTTTAAATTATAGAATGTTCTTCGCAGAGTACGCCTGAAGTAAAGTGAGTAATGTAAAGTAGCCTTTGTTTTAAATTAAAATAGAAATGAAACCAATTTTATACAAACTTATTTGTAGTCTTCCTGTAACTCTTTTTGCCGGAACAGGTACACAGGTCTTTGGACAGGAACAACGCCCGAACTTGGTCTATATTTTTCCTGATCAATATAGGTTGAATGCATTGAGTATATGGAATGATGTGGCATATCGTAATGTTCTGAATACGGTAGGTGATCCGGTTCATACCCCTAATTTGGATAGACTGGCAAAACAGAGTGTGATTTTTAATCGGGCGTGCAGTACTTGTCCGTTAAGTAGTCCTCATCGTGCTATGTTGATGACAGGTGCATTCCCTGAGAAGAATGGAGTACCGGGCAATTGCCATGTGAACAATCAAAACGGTATTCCCGACAGCTTGGTTTGTTTCACTGATGTACTTGCGGGAGCTGGTTATGAAACGGCTTATGTGGGAAAAACGCATTGGCATCGTACGGAAGCCCTGTTTGACAAGGAGAATAATTATGTAGGTACAACTGAAGCACCTGGCGGACATTGTGTG
>DXOJ01000479.1 GCA_019412865.1 Bacteroides sp.
ATATAGAGTAGGAATCAAAATCAATGTCAAAACAGTAGATATCGTCAAACCACCGATTACGGCAATTGCCATCGGACTCCACATTTCCGAACCTTGACCGCCACCGATAGCCATCGGAATCATACCGAGAACGGTAGTAGCGGTGGTCATCAGTACCGGACGAAGACGGCTCTTACCTGCTGTTACCACAGAGTTCAAAACAGCCAATCCACGTTCTCGACAAAGGGTAATGTAGTCAATAAGCACAATACCGTTCTTCACCACAATACCAATCAACATGATACCTCCCAATAAACTCATGACACTCAATGTGCTGTTCGTAAAGAATAGTGCCATCAAGACACCACTAAACGCAAACGGCAGGGAGAACATGATGATAAACGGATAAGTCAGTGACTCGAACTGCGCTGCCATCACGATAAATACCAGAACAACAATCAGGATGGCAAGTGTTCCCAAATCGCGGAATGAATCCTGCTGATCTTCGTACGAACCGGAAATCTGAATGGTGACTTCTCCCGGAAGATCCATTTTATCTATCACCTTATTTCCGGCAGCCACTACGTCGCCCAGCGGAGCTCCGGAGATTACAGCGGAAACGGTCACGATACGTTCGCGGTCTTTACGTTCGATGGTAGGAGGTGCAAAACGTTCGACTACCTTTCCGACGTCTTTCACACGAACGGATTGTCCCTGTGCATTGTAAATGAGGATATTTTCGAGACTCTCCAGGCTTGTACGGTATTCAGGTGCGTAACGCACTTTGATATCATATTCATCTCCGTCCTCACGATATTTAGATGCTACCGCACCATTGACACGGTTACGCAGATAGTTACCAGCAGTTGAAAGATTCAAGCCATGCATCGCCAGTTTTTCACGGTCGAAGTCTACCTGATATTCCGGTTGGTAGTCACTACGGCTGATATTTACCTCGGTCACGCCTTTTACTTTCAATAATTCACGTTTCAGACGGGCTGCTACGCTATCGGTTACTGTCATATCGTATCCGTAAACCTCAAAGTCGGCACTTGCCTGCGCGGACATACCCGTGTTACTACCTCCGAGGATTACCTGTGCTTTACTGAATTCCGGATAGGCTTTCAAATCTTCACGCATCTCATCACAGACTGCTTCCAAAGTGATGTCACGATCACCCGGGTCTACCAAACTGATGTTGAACGAGATTATATGTGAGCCATTGTCCTGCATGGATGCCCAAGTGTTGTCAGAATCAGCCTGACCGACTGTATAGTTACAGACTTTCATTATGTCTTTATACTTCGTCAGCCATTGGTTGGTTAACTTCTGAGATAATTCCTGCGCTATCTCTTTTCGTGTACCGATTGGAAGTTCCAACTGTACGGCAATACGGGCATTATCCTGTGCCGGGAAGAACTCCGTACCGATGCCCTTTGCACACAGCAAACTGACAACGAAGAAAGCAATACATCCCACAATCACAATCGGACGATGACGTACAGCCCAGTTCAACATCTTCGCATACCAAGTATCAAGTCCGTCGAGCGCTTTCTCAATCGGAGTAAAGAAGAGCTTGAACATTTTCGATGGTTTCTTCTGCAAGCGAAGTAACTGAGAACAGAGCATCGGAGTCAAAGATAGTGCGGCGACCGTAGAAATAAACATGATGGCACACATCATCCAACCCAACTGTTTGAAAAGCACACCGGACATACCGCTTACCATCGTCAACGGGAAGAACACGGCAATCATGGTCAACGTAGAAGCAATTACAGAGATTGCCACCTCATTTGTTCCGTGCACGGCTGCCTGTTTCGGATCGGAGCCACGCTCGATATGGGTCGTTACGTTTTCAAGTACCACAATCGCATCATCCACCACCATACCGATAGCAATAGAAAGTGACGAAAGCGAAATAATATTAATCGTATTTCCACTAATCGCCAAGTAAATGAACGAAGCAATCAACGAAAGCGGAATAGTGATACAGATAATCAGCGTCGCACGCCAACGTCCCAGGAAGAGGAACACGACGATGACAACAAAGAGCAAGGCATAAACAACGGTTTCCGTCAAACTGTCGATGGTGTTCAAAATGTTGTCCGAGGTATCGACAATGACACCAATCTTCACGTCGCTCGGCAGGTTCTTTTGAAGCCTCGGCAGCGCGTCGGCCACTTTCTTGGAGATTTCTACCGAATTGGCTCCCGACTGTTTCTGAACTACAATCATAGCACCTTGCACACCATTATTATAGGTTTCCTGTGCACGTTCTTCCACGGTATCGACAATACGGGCTACATCACGCAAAAAGACATTCGCCCCATTGTGTGTACCCACCACTACATCTGCCAACTGACGGGAATCATCAAACTCACCTTCTACACGCAGTGCATAGGTTTCGCTACCAATATCGAAGTTACCACCGGGAATGTTCTTATTCTCGGCTCCGATAATGGAGCTGATTGTTTCAATAGTCAGGTGATAGGCTTCCAGTTTGTTGGGGTCGCAATATACCTGAATCTCACGTTGCGGTGCACCACTGATGGAGACGGTTCCGACTCCCGGAATACGTGCCAGCGGATTTACCACACGGTCGTCCAATATCTTATAAAGCGCTGACTGACTCTCATTGGCCTGTACGGAAAGTAACACGATCGGAATCATGTCCGTACTAAATTTGAAGATGATCGGATTCTCGACATCATCAGGAAGCTGTGAGCTTACCATGTCGAGTTTATCGCGCACATCATTGGTGAGAACGTCAATATCGTTACCAAACTCGAACTCCAATGTAATTAATGACATATTCTCGGAAGAACGGGAGGTGATATGTTTCAGGTTGCTCACCGCATTCAACGTATTTTCGAGCGGGCGAGTCACATTATTTTCTATATCCGAAGCACTTGCTCCGGGATAAGCGGTCATTACCATGATTGTATTCGTGTCAATGTCCGGATACAAGTCGATAGGTAACTTGGACAAAGAGAAAAGACCAAAAATCACCACTGCCAGAAAGCAGAGGGAGGTCATAATCGGTTTCTTAACCGCACCTTCGTATAAACTCATGTTGTTTTATTTAAAAGCTTCTCCCCGCTCCTCTCCCAAGAAGAGGAAGCCGGAAGATCGTTTTGAAATCAGGTTAATTAATAAAAGCATTGGGAGAAAGGTACTGTACATCTCTCATTTGGAAGAAAGTTGGGAAGAGGCTTCCACCTCTACTTCCATACCGTTCACCAAACGTGACTGTCCGGCAATTACAACCTGTGAGTTATCGGGCACACCGGATTTCAACTCGTACTCCGTACCCATGCGTCTACCCAGTTCAACCTTATTATAAGATACTTTACCGTCTTTATAAACGAATACATAACGGTCGCCGGAACCTGCCTGCTTAACGATAGCCAAATCAGGAACAACTACGTTTTCTGCTGTACCGAAGTTCAATGTCGCACGGGCAAACATTCCCGGACGCACACGCTGGTCTTTATTATCCAGTCTGATCTCCACCTGGAATGTACGGGTAGTAGCATCTATGGTAGGGTAAATCAGGTTGATGGTTCCTGTAAAGACTTCATCACCATATACATCGAGTTTCACGTCGACAGGAGTACCTTTTTTCACTTTCGTGAAGTAGGTTTCAGACACGTTAATCAGGAGTTTCACGGAAGTGATCTGTTCTACTACCAGAACCGGTTCTCCACCACTGTACATATCGCCATTATCATAGTTGCGCGCAGTGACTACACCATTGATAGGGCTTTGCAAAGAGGTATTCTCCAGCAGATTCTTATAAGCGGTTTTCTTCACATCGAGTTGCATCTTCGAAGCATCCCACTCTGATTTGGACGCACCGCCCACTTTATATAATTCGTCGATACGGTTGAATTCTATTTCCTGATTATCTAGTTGCAGCTTCGTCTGTTTCAGATTGGCTGCATCCATCTGCACAAGTTTCTGTCCTTTGGATACGCGGTCGCCCACTTCTACGAAAATCTGATCGATACGTACGGGAGACGAAGGCGCAATATTATTCTTTACTTCGGCTTCCACCGTTGCTGTGTAATCCTGTATTTGATCTACGGGGCGGGCTTTTACGTCTGCCAGCTTCACAATAGGCTTTGCGTCCACATGTTCCGCAGCAGCTTTGTCTTTTCCACCTGTACATGAGCCCATAAACACAGTTAACAGCAGGGCTACCAATTGGATACTTCTTTTCATATTCCTTACTTGTAATTTTTTAGTTGTCTATCTTTATTCTTTTCCCAGAACCTGATCGAGGTCTGCCTTAGCAACCAGGTAATCGTATATGGACTGATTGTAGGTGAGTTGCGCCTGTGTCAGTGACACTTGGGAACTGTTCAGTTCGAGCACCGTGCCCTTACCTACATCATAACGTTTTTCGGCAATCACCACCGCTTTCTTTGCCTGCATCACATTTTCCTTGTTGCTGACTACCTGCTCTGTGCTGGCACTCATATTATTGCGACAACTGACAATCTGCATATTCAACTGTCTTTCCGTATCGATACGATTCCAATCGAGCTGGCGCATCTGGATACGGGCAGATTTCACTTTCGTAAAATTGCTTGCCTTATATAAAGGTATGCTGATATTGAACATCAGGCTGGAACTGTTGCTCCAGTTATAATCGAAGAAATTGATATTCGGATTATACAATGACTGATATTGATAGGAGAAGCTCATGGAAAGAGTCGGCATAAAGTTTGTCTTTAAAGACTTTACATTCTTTTCGAGCAACTTCATGTTCAAGTCCAACTGCTTCATGGTGGTATTGTTGTTCAGATTCACATTCTCTTCTTTCAACTGATTGGCAAACATGGTCGTCTCATAGTTGGTCAGATTATCATTAATCTTTATCTCCACATCGGCAGTGATGCCCATCAGAACTTTTAACTGTAATTTAGCCAAAGTCACCGCATTGGCTGCCGCAATCAGGTTCGGCTTAATGCTGCGCATCTGTACTTCCGCACTGATCTTGTCATATTCGCTCACAGTTCCCTGCTGATATTTGGCATTCACTACATTGTAATTATCTTCTGCCAGTTTATAGCTGCCTTGAAGCACTTCATAGCTATCCTGTGCAAGCATTAACTGATAATAAGCCTTGCTTACCTGATTCACCAGATCCAGTTTGGAAGCACGTGACTTCTCTACTGCCAGTTCAATATCCGTCTTTGTCATCGACATAGCACGGTAAACACCCGGCACAAAGAGTGGCAGGTTAATACTCAACCCGGCATTGGCGGTATTCGAACCGTCTTGCCCCATCTTGAACGACATATCGTTCAATTTCATTTCAGCCGCTTTAATTGTATGGTCTAAGGAACCGGCAATGCTGGCCTCCGGCAACAGACTTTGCCAGGCTTCCTTGCTGGCAACTCTCTTTAAGGCGATTTCTTCCGCTGCCACTTTCATTGTCGGATTCTCATCCAATGCAATTTCCAAGGCTTTGTCTAAGGTTAAGGTTAGGGTATTCTTCTCCGTCTGCGTGTCCTGCGCCTTTGCAAAACCAAATGCACAGAATGCCACAGCTACCAGAAGGATCTTCCGACCTGTCAATCTTTTCATCTTGTTCATAAACTGAATTTCTAATTTAATCTTAATTGTTTGTCAATAGAACCTCACTTTTACTCTAGTCTTCGATGCGGTTCTTGCGATATTCTTGTATAAAGTCTTCCAGTACCCTTGCTCCTTTTTCGGTGGAGATACCGCGTATATAAGTAAACATGATGGATTCGTACACTTCAATGAAAGGGTATTCATTACAGATGTCCGTATTCAAAAGCACATCAAATTGCTCACGTACCAGCAAATTGACAATAGCGAAGTTTACATCCGAACGAAAGATGCCCTGCTCTACTCCTGTTTTGAAGAAGGACATGGTTTTCATCGAATCGCTGTCCTGCCGATTCTTCATCATCTCATATACTTTGGGATATTTCTTAATGTCTTCAAAAAAGCGTTTGTTCGTCTGATGAAACATCTCAATGCTTTTCTGAAAGACTGCAAGTATCACTTCCAACACATTGTGCGACTGTTCAAAGACTTTCTGCAAATACTTGTCTCTGTCTGCCTGTGCCTTCAGTATGCATTCTTTCAACAACGATTCTTTATCCGAAAATATTGCTGTCCGATGAAACTTTTTAAGCTGAAATAATAAAGGGCTGTTTCC
>DXOJ01000048.1 GCA_019412865.1 Bacteroides sp.
AAGTCTGGGCTTTGCGCATAAAAAAAGGCTGTGTCAGCGTTTTGACACAACCTCATACACACGATTTCGGAATAATTAGTTCTGATATAATTTGTCGTGATAGCATTACAATCACCAATGTAGGCAATGCCAGATTGGAGATAGGAGAGATCGAAACTGGATGTGGATGTACACAAGCATCGGTGGAGAAGTATGAATTAAATCCTGACGAATCGTGCTCGCTTCATTTCTCTTTCAATCCGAAAGGAAAAGGATTAGGAGCGAAAGAAGAATTAATTATTATCAATGCAAATACAGACTCCCTCTTTTATATTCTGCAAGTTAAGGCAATTATTCAGTGATAATGTTTTTACGTTTTCTTTTTTACTTATCACCACCTTATACTTATCGGCTGATTGGTTTATGGATAGGTATTTTATGCCTAAAAATATAAGTTTCGTTGTCGGCATCATATTATGGGGAGGTATTTGCATAGGGAACTGGAAGCGAAAAATTAGACTGTCTGTTGATTTTCTATTTCTGTCTTTTACTGTTTTTATGGGATATGTTTTCGTTTGCAGTCTCTTTACATCGCAATATATACACAGTGTATACATCGTATCTGGATGGATTCTTTTTGTGTTGATGCGTAATAGAAAAAATCCTACAGAAACATTTAATAGCATTTTAGTTGTCGTTGGAGTTTTGTCGGCCTTGTATGGCTTGTTGCAATCCACAGGGTATATAGAAACTCAATCTTATTTTCCAGTTACCGGTTCTTTTGATAATCCCGCCGGATTTGCTGCAAGCATCGTTCTCTGTTATCCTTTTCTTTTGTGCCAGACTTCTAACGGAAAAAGAAGAACGTTCAAGCTTATGGCGTGTCTTCTCCTCATTATAGTAGTTATCTTATCCGGTTCGAGAACAGGTATACTTACTTTATGCGTAGTAACACTCCTTTTTTACGCTCTCTGCTATCGGAAGTTAATTCATAGAAGGCGCATCTTTTTTATCAGCGGAGGCGCTTTGTTTCTAATAGGTTTATTCATTGGACTGATTTATCTAAAACCAGCTTCCGCTTCCGGTCGTGTTCTGATTTGGAAAGTATCTGCCGGATTGTGTAAGGAACATATAATTCAGGGAAACGGACTCGGCTCTTTTAAGGCGGATTACATGCCGGAACAAGCCAAATATTTGTCTTCCTCCCATGCTGATGAAAGCGATAGAATATTGGCAGGAAACACGGATCATCCATTTAATGAGTATCTGTTGCTGCTGATTGAACAAGGACTCATAGGAATCGCTTTATTCTTATTGTCGTTGATTGCTGTTTTTCGAAGTAATGTGGCATTTGACACTCCAGCCATACTGACACTTGTTTCTATTGCTATATTTTCCTGTTTTTCTTATCCATTCAAATATGCTTTTGTTTGGTTCATGATTATCTACTGCCTCGCTTCACTTAATCAACGGGAGGTTGCTCTACGAACAATACGTTTCAACAAGCCATTTTTATTGATTATTCTTTTTATACTCTGTTTCTTTTTGATTAAGAATATCATTTTCGAGCGTACATGGAAACGAATTTCGTTGGTTGCAGAAAAGAACAATGGTTTGCTGGATAATGAATTATCTGTATTTACCAAGCTATATGATGAGTGGAATGGCAATCCCTATTTCTTGTACAATTATGCATCAGAATTGAAAAATGTGGAATTGTACAAACAAAGCGTCAACATATTCTTGCATTGCGAATCTTATATCAATACGTATGACCTGCAAATGCAATTGGCGGATAATTACTATCAAATGGAATGTTGGGAAGAAGCTGAAAGACGATATAAGCTGGCACAATGTATGTTTCTTATAATGACATTTGGAATAAAACACCCTATCATGCGGCAGAAGCTATTAATATTAAACTACGTGATACCGTTATTGTCGATTTGAAAAAGCCTCTGAAGTGGCATGCGTTATATAAGGTTCCGTTTTGGTGCAATATTCCTTCCAATTCTTGTGAGACAAGGACAAACACAGCTTTAGCTATCATGCGCAGTAAGGGGTTTGCGGTTTCGTATGATTTCGTTTTGCAGTGGCCTACAAAAGCACATGCACATTCGTGGCTTAGTATTTTGATAGATCACGATCGCCGAATGGTATGTGAAGGAGGACATGAACCTTTTTTAGCTGCCTTACGACCGGGGGAGTGTAAGGGAAAAGTATATCGAAGAACATATTCTCCCAATTCGGCCTTAGTCCGGCTGAATAAAGAAGCTGGTAGTGTCCCGTCAACGTTGCGCAATGTGTTTATAAAAGACGTTACGGATGAATATGCAACGACCATTGATCCTGTTTTTCCTGTACTTTCCGGGAAAAGAGAACGCAAAGAAAAATATGCATATCTGGCAGTATTTGACAATGCGAAATGGGTTCCTATTTGTTTTTCGGAAATAAAAGATAGTAAGCAGATCGTCTTTGATAAAATAGAGAAGGGAGCTGTCTATCTGCCGGTATATTATATAAATGGAAGGGTTCGTCCATTCAATTATCCTGCTTTGTTGAATGAAAAAGGTGAACTGGAGTTCTTGAATCCCGATAACACATCGAAAAGAAGTATTAGTCTAAAACGGAAATATCCTTTAACGCGCAAAGCGTTCACCACAGCACTCCGTTTAAAATACAGCATGTTTCAAGCAGCACACAAGGAGGATTTCAGTGATGCTGTCACAGTACATACATTCAAAGAGTATAGCGTATCGGGTAGTATAAATGTGAGCGATACTACAAAGTATCGTTATTGGCGTTATATCTGTCCAAAGCCCTACCGCTGTAATATTGCAGAATTGATGTTCTTGGATAAAGAGAATAAAAAACTGACAGGAACAATTATTGGTTCTGAAGAACGAAGTAAGAATCCTCATTATAGCCGTTCTGCTGCTTTTGATTTAGATCCGTTGACATTTTTCGCATCTAAAACTTTAAGAGATGGTTGGGTAGGATTGGATTTGGGCAAACCGGAATCTGTTGGAAGAATAGGCTATATGACACGTAATGATGACAATAATGTTCGTATTGGAGATACTTACGAGCTTTTTTATTGGGATATGGATTGGGTGTCGTTGGGCAAACAAATAGCTGACGATTTTAGTCTAACCTTTCACCATGTACCACAAAATGCTTTACTTTTATTGAGAGATCTTACTAGGGGGACGGATGAACGAATTTTCTTGTATAAAGATGTTAAGCAGATATGGTATTGATTCATCGGCAAAATGCCATCCGTGAATTTATCGACGGCGAGGCGCACGTCAAGGGATTCCTGCTGGCTTACTTAGGGTTGACGCAGGGCTACATCCTTCTTCCCGAATACGAATCTTCCAAAGGTTATGCGGATTTCTACATGATGCCCGATCTGGTGCGCCAGCCGGACATAGTCTACAGCTATATCGTGGAGGTGAAGTATGCCCGGCGTGACACCTCCGATGCCGACATCGCCTTGCTGAAACGTGATGCGGCAGAACAGTTGCGCTGCTATGCCGATGATGGGAAGGTGCCCCGCACGAAAGGGAATACCCGGCTTGGATTGATTACGCTGGTGTTCAAGGGATGGGAATTGGTGGCACTGGAGAAGCTGGCGTCCAGAGCGGATTGCGAAAATGCATCAGAAGCCTAAATATGGTATCCGATTTTTTTTAATATTTATGCTTGAACATTTGGACGGGCGTCTGCGGAGGCTTCTTATTATAAGGGGAATATGACGCATGTGTAACCTTTAGGTCTTCGCTTGCCTGTTAATCTTTATTTGTGCTAAAAGTTTCACAGGTTTCATCGTCGTGAAACTTTTTTTCCATCACGATGAAACTTTTTTTCCATCACGATGAAACTTTTATTCAATTCCTATGAAATATTTTCGCAAGTATCTTTCCCGTCACAATCTGTGGCTTACCAGTCATAATCTTCAATGTATTCGTCGAAGTTAATCTTTGTCTTGATGCCGTGTTCCAGGAAAACGTCTGCGATTTGTTTCTGTTCCGATGGATGAAGTCGACGTTGTTTGTTGCGAATACGGTAGTACATGCTTTTCCCCATTAAAGATTTAAGGCTGTTTTGTATGGCCATAGCTTTTTTGTGCGGAACGTCGTCTAATATATGGCTGATGCCAAGTGCAAAGGTCGTGAGAGTGTATGCGCTGAAATAGGAACATTCCTTTTCATTCCCCGCTACATGGTTGATGTTGATCGCTTCGTAGTGAGGAACACTTTGGGGCACAATCATCGCAGCCTGAAAACGGATGCATTTGTTGCGGCGCGGACATTTGGTGTGGTTGCAAAACAGATACATTTTAGGTATATCATCGTATGTAAGTGGCTTATTCATTGTTTTTATCATATTCAACTTTTATATCAGACGAATTTGATACAAATATAAGGATTTATCTTGAAATACAGAATTTGCTTCACTTGTTCTTATTTTTTTAGATGACAACCTTTTTAGAATAAAGACATTCCACCTCAAACTCCTTATTTATCGAAGAAACAGAGAAAAGTGAAGGAGATGGAAGAATTGACCATGTTATAGAGAAAAGCATTGAATTGTTCAAAACCGTACCGATTATGAACCAATGCAAATCATTGGTCAGTATATGGAAAAAATGACATAAATATGGATAATAATCCTTGTTTCGAAATAGACTGCTAAGTTTTTTGTATTTATTCTTCCTTTTGGTTAGTTTTGCTTGTATAAATCTTAAAAAAACTATGAAAAGATGTATCTTTGTAACCAGCAATCAAAATAACCCCAACCACTATATGAAATATAAATTATTATGCCTCTTCGTTTTGTTAAGTTTTTCTTTATCGGATTTGTATGCTGATATTGAAC
>DXOJ01000480.1 GCA_019412865.1 Bacteroides sp.
ATTTATATGTTAACGGAACAATTTCCAATCTATTTTTTTGCCACAATGACTACAATATATTTGGTCCATAAAAATAGATGCACCACATTCACAGACTTTGGCATCGCCTTCATTCTTCAATTTTCTCATCAGCTCATTATGAAGAGCCGTATCGCCCTGTTTGATAATACTATACCCCAGCTTTTTCATCAGCTTGATCGTATCAAACGCCATACGTCGATCATATTCTTTTTCCGAATAAGGAAGCATGGAATAAGGCACCATGTCCGGAGTCTCTTTCTTCTCGTCATCCCTCTGCGGTCCATAAGTCCATCCCTCTTCCTGACGCTGGTCGGCCCAGACTTCATGCACATTTTCAGCAATGGCTTCACGCAATTCAATCAAATCAGTGCTCAATTCAACATCTTCCAGATCAATGGGCCGCGGATTATAATCCAGATCAGGCACTTTCACCCTCGCAAGATATGCTTTTGCATCATTCCATGCCGCAATAAAGTGATCCTTGGGATAGGCCGTACTTTCCTCTCCTGTTGCAGGATCATAAAGCGTCACTTCCTCTTCATTTACGTCAAGCACTACTGCTGCATGATAAGCAATTTCCTCCTCGCTATTTTCCGGCAACCGGCAACTATTTACCACAACAATCGCATCATGTCCGGCCTTGAGGGCACGTATGACACTGTCAATACTGGAACCATAACTGCGCATCACAATCAATCCGCGTTGTTCGAGCAGGCAGCCTACACTATGCAAAGGAGTTCCCCTCTCCCTCAACCAACTGTTATTCCTGGCCTCCTCCGAGAGTTCGTCCGAATTATATTCAATCTTTCTACGTTTCAAAATAAACTGTTCACACTGGAAATCACAAAGATTACCTTCCGATTTGGCTGCCATCCGCGCCATTGGCAGGAAGTCCGTTTCTTCATCATCAGCTCCCATCATGGCATCCAACTGTTGAGACAAGATAAATTCCTCTTGCAAACTTTCATCAGTCGCCAGATATTCAAGTACCAAAGCTGTTTCTTCAGCATTCGTCTTACCTTCTTCAAAAGCAGCCAACAATTCTTCGGTTATCATATTTTTATCTTTTGTTTTCATACTTCTTCTTATCATTCATAGCTAAGTGAGCCAATGCTGCCAGCGCACGCTTTTTAATATTGTACAGATTAGCAACAGTTATTCCCATAGATAATGCTAAAAATTCAGGTTCGACCTCTTTGAGTACTAATTCCCTGATGACCATCACATACCGCTTATTCGACATCAGATCGAACAAACGTTCCAAATCAATCTTTGCGGCTATTTTCGATTCAGAGTCGTCTATTTCTTCTTCATGATTCTGCTCATAAAGAGGCTCTTTACTCTCGTCTTCTATCATCTGTTCACGTTTTTTCCGGGAACAGAAAAAACGAATTGCCACAATCTTAATCCATGTTCCAATGGTGCTACGTCCCTCAAAATTACGAAGAACGGCAGCATCATTCTTCATTAGATGATAGTAGAGTTCGCTGATACATTCATCGTAATCAACCTAGTAATCAAATATCAGCTTAATTACATTGATAAACAACGGACGATATTTTATGTTGAAAAACCAATCGGTGATTTTTTCATCCCGATTGATTAATCCGTCGACTATTTCCTGATCTGTCATATAGTTAGTTCTTTTTCAATCTAAAACTTAGCTCAACCACACACTGGTCATAAGGGATGGTTTCCGGATATTTACTTCTTAAAATATCATTATCGACGATGCATTTATGCTTCTTCTGCTGAAAGTCTTTATCTCCGTCACACGTTACAAATCCTTGCAGTTCCATACATGCATTCCAACGCAAATGTTCGCACTTACTCAAATTATCAAATAATGTACTGGAAACAACGTCACAAACCTTAGAATAGTTCAATGTATGGGCATCACGCTGCGTCAGCTCAACCATCTCTTTCAATCTTTCCTTATTATCTTTGCCATCCTCTCCCATGGCCCCAGCTAAAAACTTTTTGGTATCGATATGCCATACATTAGCCCTATCCTGCTCTTCCTGATAAGCCAATTTAATTTGTGCATTCAAGCTATGCTTGTCCTGCAATGCCTCTCTACGCGCATTCCATTCTTCTTCCGCTGTTTGCTTCAGGCTTTCCTTCGCTTTCTTCTTCTCTTCAATTTCCTTCTCATTCGTTTCAGGCATTGCGTCAATCATAATTTTCTGATATGCATAATAAAATTCCTTTGCCAATACTTCAAGCACATCTGTCGATACCACATCGTACGAGAATATTTCTTCCTGCGCTCCAAAAGTTATGATTACATCCCGGGTATTGCCATAAATATTAAAATACTCTTTTATTTGCTTCAGCTGAATGGTGTTGCAACTTCCATTGACACGCAGATAAATCCTAAAATCATTGAAACAATCCTTTCTATATCGATAGGCATATTCGTAGAGATCAATCGCCAATGCCATCCCTTCATTATCATTTCCTATAGCAATTACAATATAGTTTAGATCATGAATGATTTCAGAGAGCTTTTCCCAAAAACGTTCGGAATGGATAGACATTTCTTCACACCATTCCAACTCATTTTTCCTCTCCTTCAAGGCAGGTGCTTTCATTAAAAAATCACCTTTCAATTCATCCATATGTTCATCAACCACATATATTTTTTGAGGGTTCCTATTGCCATTTACATCGATCAATGCCCCAAACTCATATAGAAAACGAAATGCATCACGTCCTGTTTCTCCAAAGCCAATAATCATCGACGTAAAAGGTTTCTTTACACAAGCCTTCGATGTATTGACATCTACAAAATTCACGGGGTGATTCCTCACATTCTTTTTTAATTGCAATACAGCAAGATTAGACGAGTCGATGATATGAATCTGATGTTTCAACCCATCACATATTTCCAACTTCTGGTTCTGGTTGTTCTTACGCGCATGGCAATAAATCTGAACCTGATTATGGACTCTGTCTTCTTTACATTTCGCTATTTCCTTAAAAACAGACACCGCCTCCAGATTCAGTTCTTCATTGGGAGACAAGAAATAGAAAGTTGCCTGCGGGTACTTCTTGATTAGGTTTCCCAATCTCCTCAATCCGAGATATTTGTATAAATCAAATTCCGATTTGACTTTATCTATAACCCGGCCTGTGATTTCAAATTTAGAGTTAACCAGTATGCCGTCAAGCTCTTCTATCTTTTCTATAAATTTTTCAGTTCCGTCATGAGACGAATTAAAGAAATGACTGAATGTGAACCGGCCATGAGAACTGCTTTCATTAGCAGAAAGCAACCTCACGAAAATGAACTTACAATTCTCCCATCCTTCTTCATTCTTCCCCTTTGGCTCTGCCGCTTTTTTTCTTATACTGTTAGCCAGCAATATCGCATTATCATTGACACCCCAGAAAATAAACAGCCGGCATTTCTTCTTTCTTGAAAGATTCGCCATACATAACCGCACCCATGAGATAAATCTGAATCCTAACAGTTTGATGATAAAAACCGCACTCACTATAACGGCCAGGAAATGTATCACAGAAAATATCGTCATGTAGAAAGGATCATGATGCAGATCTTCAGGAACCTCCAAAAGATCGGAATGCGAAGCGAACATTTCCATAGAAGACAGAGCAGACCTAAACGCCAACGCTATCGAATTACTGTCACTCCCTCCCTCATTAAAAGCATACCAATATATCAGGAAACCTGCAATAAATACCGTACCTGCAATCCATTTCAGGTTATCCACTAAGAATTTCCGTTTCTTAAAAAGCAGGTATACTAAACCTATCCCGATAATGATTAACAAAAGGGTAGAATATCCCCATTGATTTAAAAAACAAGGGTCTGTCGCGTGCTGTGCATTGCATTCACCAGTTTGAGAGATTACTGTGCTTAACATATACATATTCGATAGATTGATTATTTATTCTACAAATTTATACAAAATATTGAATAACAAACAGATTAGTAACAAAAAACCTCCTGCAAAACGAATTTTGCAAGAGGCTTTCTTATTTCTTCTTTAATAAGATTATTCAGCTTTTTCTTTATTCTCCTCCGCTGGAGCTTCTGCAGGTGCGGGAGCATCCTCCACCGGCTTGTCAACTTTCACCTCTTCTCTTGAAACGTTTACAGTCACATTTACAGAAGCAGGCTGTGCCTGATATGGCATACGGTTTTTCGGATCTGCTCCGTAAGGATTAGGACCTACCGTACCATCTGCAAACAACATATACAATGCAAAAATCCAACCAATGATAGGCACACAGCACAACAAAATCAGCCAACCGGATTTGTTTAAGTCGTGCAGACGTTTCACACCCTGTGCCAAAGAGAACCAGATGGAAGCAATCATAGCAGCAAGACCGATCAATAAACCAAATACTGATCCTCCGGCCGATCCGCTGGCAGCACCCAAAACAAATGTACCTACACCTAGCGCCCATGCAATACTGGAAACTATACCACCGATAATACCCGACAGGAAATATTCAATTCTACGAATACGCCCGTCAAAAGAGAAAGGAGCTTTGAACATAATTTATTAAATTTATATGAATAAATAAGTGAGTTTTTATCCGTGTTTCTCAATATGAAAGCAAAGATATAAAAAAAATTAAATAAAGAAAGAAATCGGGCAAAAAGATTGAAAAATGCCCTATTTTCTGTAGAAATCACAATTTCACTCCATCCCAATGTATTACTACCACCCACTCTTTCGGCTGACAAGTTCCGTAAGAACGGTGCGGAACCGTAGCAACCACCAAATCACAATGGGAAGATAGTACAATTCGCAACTCCTTCAGCAACATATCCATCTGAATAATCAAATGAAGATATTTCGTCATACACCGAATCACCCGTACATACTGATAAATGCACATATCCTCTCCCCGCCTTATCTCCCCTAATGTTTTAGGAGAGATAGCGAATTCGCTTATGAAAAAACTGTTACTGAAAATACGATCCATATCCATTAAAGCCAATACCAAATTGCTTAAGAACTCATAAGGTTCCTGTTTTTCTTTTGCCATGTCATTCTATGATTAATAATTTATAATTTTTCAGTTTTTTATTTGCTTTATCAAGTGCTATCCACATAGGGAAGCAACCTTATTTTTAATATCTCGACCTTTGTTCACGTTATCTGATAGTCAGGTAGCTCAATCTTACAAAAAACAATTTTATATGAAAGTCTTAGAAGAAATCAAAGTCTCGGTTTACGAAAATGTGTATTCAAAAAAGCCCCAAGTCATGTCTTTCCTTGAAGTCATTATTATGTGCATTCATCCGATCTATGCCTCCATCATAAACGCTATTCGGCGGTACCATGCAGAAGGAGACCATGCCGCAGCACAGAAGCTGAAAAACCAACTCCCCTGCTTCACTCCGGCAGGCACATTCGACGGAGCGCACGCTATCAAAAACTTTCTTCTCCCCAGCCATATTGTCGGACTTGATTACGATCATGTAAAAGATCGTCTTCAAGTCATCCAACGTTGTGCGGCAGATCCCCACACAGTAGCGGCAATAGAAAGCCCTACCGACGGAGTGAAAGTTTTCGCCTATGTAGAAGGTATCGAAAACCGCCATCGTGAAGGGCAGCAACTAGTGAGCCGCTACTACAATCAACTGCTGGGATTGGAGAGTGACCCGGCATGCAAGGACGAAAGTCGCATGTGTTATTTCAGTTATTCCCCCAACGGATATGTTGCGGCGCTCTATCAGGCATTTGTGTTGGAGCCACTTATAAAAGAAGAAACAAACACTTTCTCTGAGAATGAAGTGCTTCCTCCCTTTCCCCTTCAGGATAATACTCCAGAAAACGTGTCTGAAGAAGGAATCGCCCAATTTATTTCGTCCTATATTTTCTTTCATCCGCTAACAGCCGGTCAGCGCCATTCCAACGTCTTCAAACTTGCCTGCGAAGCCTGCCGCCGACACTATCCCCAGAAAAGCATATTACGCGAACTTACTGTATTTTTCGAGCACACGGATTTTCGTCCCGAAGAACTAACAAAGGTTTTATCGTCTGGATATAAACAAGTTAATGAACATGCACCCGCTTCCTCTCCGGCCAGCGCCCCTTCTTTTCAAAAGGACATAAGGACAAAAAGACAATATAGTACTGCAGAAAATTCCGATACCGACGACGAAGCCTATTGGCTGGGAGAAGAATTCCGAAAAGGAACTCCTTTATTTCCCCGCAGTTTGTACAATAATCTTCCCGACCTATTAAATGACTGTATCATTGAAGACGGAAGCGAACGCGAACAAGATGTCGCTCTCCTTTCCGATCTCACGGCCTTGAGCGCAGCACTTCCGCAGACTTTCGGAATTTATAATCATAAAAAATTATTGCTGTCCGATTAAACTCGACAACAATAAAAATAGTGTGCTCGACTGCT
>DXOJ01000481.1 GCA_019412865.1 Bacteroides sp.
GTGCTCCGTATTATCCGATATGGTAATTTGTACATTATAACCTTTTATTCGTAAGAAACGGGCAGCAATTTCCTCAATAGTGTATGTTTTTATATATATATCCCAATCACTAACGACCAATATCGTTTTCACATTCCCACTTTTCAGAATCCTTTTAAAATTTCTGATAGTGCGTATTATCTCCTTCTTCTTGTTCATACTTTAGTTTTATCCTCTTTTAAAATAGTTTTATAGGCTTCTTCCATCCGTTCAATCTCCTCCACACATGCCAGCCATCCGGGAAAACCTCCGATGTTTTTGTCATCGATATAGCAATGGGCATATATCTTTTTCCCGCCTTCCCCATATTTAGCGACATTTTCAGGATCATGGTCATTTACACGGTCGAATGGTATTTTGCGTTCCAACAGCCAGTTGATGGCATTCAATAACTGATCACCAGTACGGCATGTCCAAATAATGATTTTATGTCCTTCATCATGTAATTTCCGGAGCGATTCACCAGCGTATGGTTGCTCCCCGTCAATAGCCGGGAATCTCCCCCGGCTAATGGTTCCGTCAAAGTCAACTGCTATAATCATAATCTACAGAATGAAGGTTCAATACGACGCCATACTCCGTTCTCGTCACGCTTATGGAAATAGTAATTAGTTGCAGTTTTATACACGACATTACTTTCTTTAAACAGTTGCATGATAGAGGCATATTCTTCATCAAAACGTGACTCCAATTCATATAATTTGCTGATAGACTTATAGTCCAAATCCCCCTGACGGTTACGTTCGAGAAGCGTCATCGCCATTTGATACATCGGATCATCGACTCCTTTTTCCGAATGGGCTATATAATTCTTCAGGTAGTCAATCAGCCTTTCGGCAGCGAGATCGGCACGTTCATCAAAACTTTTCACCTTGTTGCTTTTTACCTCCAGTTTGAAGTTCCCGTCTACTACTGAAAAAGTGGCGGTTTCTTCACCCTGACGCATACGGAGCTGACCGTATTCACGCATCACGTTACGGAAAGCCTTGCTTTCACCCACAATCCAATCATAAAAGCCCTGAACATCATTCACTACTGGCATGAGTTTACTTTCCACATCGAACATGAACTGATGTCTCAACGCTTCGTAGGTTTCCTTCCGCTGAATGGACTCTGTTTTTTCTTCCTCTTTCAGTTTACGCAACAGTTCCGCCTTTTCTTCTTTTGACAATTTACTAATATCCATACTATTAACTTTTAAATGATTAATTACAATTTGATTTTATATACTTCTTTCAGTTCCCGTTCCTTGTTTTCCGCTTCGATATAAAGCGATGACCTTTGGTCTACCAACTTCGCAAACTCGTTACGATTCATATTTCCGGCATACAATTTTTCGTGTATGGCATCCAGCTCACCGGGAATCTTGTCAAGCCGATCCAGTAATTCATTAATCCGGTTTATCCGGTGTTGTTCCGCACTAATATCCGCCATCTTCTTTCTTTTTTAATATTGACTCCAGCTTCGGTATCAACAGGAGAAGTTCTTCCCCGTCCAGTTCGCGAAACTTCTTTCCTGCTATCCGGGTATCAAGGCAAAACGCATTCACCGCTCCCCAGTCCGTTGTGTCGATTCCGATCCGCTGCACTCTCTTCAGGACAGCCGATCTGCGTCTCCTTATTTCCCGTTCGGTGATGGTTAGATCCCGGTTTTCTTTTTTCGCACCGTTCAAATAACCGCAGAGATACATTGCCTCGCTGTATGTCAACTCTTTTGTGGTATTTGTCCGTCCGTCTGTCAGGTCTAGCAGGATAGCCCGCTTTTG
>DXOJ01000482.1 GCA_019412865.1 Bacteroides sp.
CTGGCGACCTACGCGTTACGAATGCGTTGCTCTACCAACTGAGCTATAGCGGCGTTTGTCTCTCGTTTACGGCGTGCAAAATTACAGCTTTATTTGAGAAAACAAAAAGAATCCGATTATTTTTTGAGCTTAATTTTTAAATCAACTTTTGTTGACGTTATCTAAAACTTTTCTTTGCGTTCAAATTTTCCGTCCTCGGTATAGTACTTCCATGTACCCTTCGGTTTATTATTTGCATACTTTCCACGAAGTTTCAATGTCCCATCTTCATAATATTCGCGGTAACGACCATGGCGTTTCCCTTCTTTTACTTCCGCTTCACTCTTCAATGCTCCCTCCGGATAAAACTCCCGTAAAACGTTTCCTTCAAACTTTTCGATATAGAAACGTTTCAGTTCGCTCATCTGCTCTTTTTCGGTCTCTGCATCTTCGTTCATTTCCTTATCATCTTCATCGGTAGCAATAGCAACGTCAACCTCTTCCAGTTGATATGGGCTATAATCCATCACATACTGCAAAGAAGCCGACTGATCCTCTCCTATAATCTGCATAGTCCAGTAAGGAAATGAATACAAAACGTCTTTGTTTGATTGTATTTCATTCCATGTAGCAGGATTCATCATCGGTTTCAACTGGGAATAAAACTTGCGCACATCTGTATATAAGAAAATAGTAGAACTTGATTTTAAATATGACAGTGCATTTTCAAAACCCGGATTATTTTTTAATAAATTCTTCTGCTCGTAATCTTCTACAAAGGAAAGTAAAGAAGCAGCTTTATTACTAAAAACTACATAATCGTCAACATAAGTATAGTATGGCTTCTCAAATTTATCAAATAGCTTTCCAAAGAACAAGCGAAAAAAGCCTTTCATTTCGACATAATTAATCTCGAAATCCTTATAATTAGCAGTCTTAATCTTAACCGGAGTACGTCGCTTAATCTTCTTTTCAATGAATTCCATGTTCTTACGGGCATCTTTAATACTTTTAGCCCTGATAGCCAGAATCAGTTCGGGATCATGTCCTAACAAACCTGGTTCGGATTGGGTAATAGCAAACTCTCCTGACATCCAACTCAAAAAGTTTTCTTCCAAAGATATACCGAATAACCCTTCTATCTTTTTCCGGGAACTTTGATAAGAATCATACAACTGTTTATTGTGAACCGACAGTGCATTCTCCAGTTCCTTTACAAAGGTCACCGGACTATTGAAACCTATATTCGTATAAAGAGCTGTCCGCCCGGACAGAATCTCATGTGCTTTCATTTTATGTTTTCCCGAATTCAACAAAGCAGTGACATAAGGATCGGCAGAATCTTTTTTCAATGTATATCCTTTCACTTCCATCCGCTCCTTATTCGTATTTAAATAAAGTCCGGCAAAATTCATGGAATTGCTAAACAGATCAATGTACTCATTTCTTGTACCTAAATAAATAGACATAAATTGAGGTACACGCGCATAATTGACAAAGACTCTGACAAGTCCCTTACCGGAAACCAACTTCTCTGTTTCAATAAAAGACTGATCAAGCCCGATTTTAGGTTTATTACGCGAATCAATAGCCGACTCGACAAGTCCGGATGTGTATGAACCAACCAAATGATTATCGACAAAAGCAATATAGAAAATATCCCTCGTCTCGGAATCGCGCATTTCAAGGATATTAATACCATTATGCATCCGGTTAGTCACAGTAAAACCACTCATGACCAATACGGTTTCAACCTGGTCTTTCAATAAATCCATCTTCGATGTTTTCTGCATATCCAAGATAAGCAAAAAATCCCACTCTGTGGCACGAGTCTTATGAAGCGAAATAAGCATATCCCGTTCACCGACAAGCGACAATAGCACCTTATTGCTTTTGACAACCGAATCGAGCTTCTCTACGCTCTTCGTTACTTCCTCGAAAGATTTCGCTTTCTTCAGACATTGCCATGTTTCACTTCCACTAAACTTTTCCCAATCTTCAATCGGAGCCGATGATTGAATGATAAACGCAGCATCTTCCGGAACCAGATAGATCTGCTGAATATTACGATCAGGTGAGACAAATAAATAAACTACGGAATATACAACATATACCGCCAAAGCCAATGCAGCCACAACTAAAGTTCTCTTCACTATTTTCGAGGTACTTTTTTTCTTCTCCGGGCCTGCATTTTGCTCTCCTTGCCCGCAATTTAATTCATCCATTATTGAGTTGTTATAAACTTGAATGGACAAAAGTAGTAAAAAAGATGAGATTAATTAGTTAATTCATACTCATTTAGTGAATTAGTTCAATAAACAAGATTTTATAAAAAACAGTATAAAGGAGATATCCTCCCTCCTATTTTTATAAAAAACTATTCTGAATAAAGCATAAACCATTGACTCGTATCGTAAATATGTATTAACTTTACAGCATGAAAAAGAAATTCCAACTCGAAGTTCCGGGAGGAGCCGATAAAGTCTTACTTCATACCTGTTGTGCTCCTTGTTCATCAGCCATTATTGAATGTATGATGCAACATCACATCACCCCTGTTATCTATTATTGCAATCCTAACATCTATCCGCAGGAAGAGTATATGATAAGAAAAGACGAATGTACACGCTATGCCCAATCATTGGGATTGGAAATAATAGATGCTGATTACGATCATGAAAACTGGCGATGCCATATAGCAGGAATGGAGCAGGAACCCGAAAGAGGAGGACGCTGCCTACGTTGCTTTAAACTACGCTTATTGGAGACCGCCCGTTATGCACATGAACATGGCCTTTCCGTAATAACCACAACGCTTGCTTCCAGTCGTTGGAAAAGTCTGGAGCAGATTAATGAAGCCGGACAATATGCCACCGCTTCATACCCGGATGTCACATACTGGGAACAGAATTGGCGGAAAGGCGGACTTAGCGAACGACGTATCGCCATCATTAAAGAGTATAACTTCTACAACCAACAATATTGCGGTTGTGAATTCAGCATGAGAAAAGAAGAATAAAACAAACCCGCCATTACTAGCTAACCAATGAATCGAAGTAAAAAAGGTAAAAACAGAAAGCTATTCAAAAAGAAATCACATTCCAATAACAGATTAGGATGTATCATCGCCATCATTGTGCTCATTCCTATTCTTTTTGGCGTCTATTTATATTGCCAACAGATTAATACCCAGAATAATAATGAACCGCAAACCGATATCTCCCTTCAAATTCCACTTGGCAAAGATCTGGAGACACCCATACCATTAGTTCCCCGGCAAGAACAAATAATCCGGCATAGCGGATATACCGTATCATATAACAAAGATTTAAAAATACCCAACTGGGTCTCTTACGAATTAACCCGGGAAGAAACCAAAGGAAAAGAAAAAAGAGGCAATCGTTTTATTGCCGACCCATTAGTGACAGGCCCGATTGCAACCAATGCTGACTACACCCGTTCAGGATACGACAAAGGACACATGGCGCCTGCTGCAGATATGAAATGGAGTCCTGAAGCCATGAAAGAATCATTCTATTTCAGCAATATGTGTCCCCAACATCCCCAGTTAAATAGAAGAGGATGGAAAAATCTGGAAGAAAAAATCCGGAATTGGGCTATAGCAGATAGTGCCATTATTATTATATGTGGACCTATTATTGAAAAACAGCCTAAAACGATTGGGAAAAATAAGGTCGTAGTACCTCAACGGTTTTTCAAAGTAGTCCTATCTCCTTTTGCCAAACCGATACGGGCTATCGGCTTCTTATTCAACAATGAGCAGGCAGTAGAACCTCTATCTTCATATGTAGTCACAGTGGATAGCATCGAAAGCCTGACTAATATGGATTTCTTCGCACCTTTACCCGATGAGATAGAAAACAAAATAGAAGCAAATGCAAATTATTCCCTCTGGCCGAACTAATTAACAACTCGCTTCACTAAGACTAACTTATCTACATACAAATTCTGATTCGTTCCACAATTGTAGAACGAATTAATAATCGCAATACAACCTAATAC
>DXOJ01000483.1:0-2974 GCA_019412865.1 Bacteroides sp.
TTCTTGCAGTAGTCAATAAAGTACGCCCACATGATTTGAATCTTACGACCAAATATCCTGATGCAGAGTTCTCTTTAAAACTGAAAGCCAATTTTACAGGTGGATCAGTGGATGAGATGATTGGAGAAATCAATGTGGATAGCTTGGAATTTACAGCTCCGGATAAAGCATATTTCATGCAGAATATGAATATCCGGGCAACCAAACAAAATGGAGAAAATCAGCTTAGATTGACTTCCGAATTCCTGAAAGCAAGCATAGAGGGAAAATTCCAATATCACACATTGCCTGCCAGTATTCTGAATATTATGCGGAAATATGTGCCGTCTTTGATATTACCTCCCAAGAAGCCGATTGAAACCCATAATAACTTTTTGTTTGATATACATATATATAATACGGACATTTTATCTACGATATTTGATATACCGTTAACGGTATATACTCATTCTACGTTGAAGGGATATTTTAATGATGCTTTACAACGCTTGCGTATAGAGGGATATTTTCCCCGTCTGCAATATAAGAACAACTATATTGAGTCAGGTATGATTCTGTGCGAGAATCCGGCAGATCATATTCGTGCACGGGTTCGTCTGACTAATTTGAAAAAGAAAGGGGCAGTCAATCTATCTCTGGATGCACAAGCTAAAGATGACAATGTCAGTACGACTTTGGATTGGGGAAATAATGCTGCAGCAACATATAGCGGGAAATTAGCAGCTGTTGCCAAATTTCTACGTACAAGCGGAGAAAAGTCATTGTTGAAAGCGATGGTGGATGTGAAGCCTACTGATGTTATTTTAAATGATACTCTCTGGAAGATACATCCTTCGCAGGTGGTGGTCGATTCTGGACGAGTGGATGTGAATAATTTCTATTTTAGTCATCAGGATAGGTATGTACGTATTAACGGCCGGCTTTCCGAGAATCCTAAAGATACTGTAAAGGTTGATCTAAAGGATATAAATATGGGATATGTATTTGATATTGCAAGTATATCCGACGATGTAAATTTTGAGGGCGATGCAACAGGAACGGCTTATGCAAGCGGAGTGTTTAAAAAGCCTATCATGAATACCCGTTTATTTATAAAGAATTTCTCACTCAATCACGGTCGTTTGGGTGAACTGGATATATATGGTGAGTGGGATAATGAAAACAGAGGTATCCGGTTGGATGCATCCATTCAGGATATATCTCCTTCTCCGTCGCGTGTCACGGGTATTATTTATCCATTAAAACCCGAGAGCGGACTTGATTTAAATATTGAAGCAAATGAATTGAATCTGAAATTCCTCGAACATTATATGAAGTCTATTGCCAATGATATTAAAGGGCGAGGAACAGGAAAAGTACATTTCTATGGAAAATTTAAAGGATTGAACCTGGATGGTGCGGTTATGACAGATGCATCCATGAATTTTGATATTTTAAACACACATTTTGCGGTAAAAGATACTATTCATTTGGCTCCTACCGGATTGACATTCAATAATATACATATCTCTGATATGGAAGGGCATTCGGGGAGAATGAATGGATATTTGCATTTCCAGCATTTTAAGAACCTAAACTATCGTTTCGAGATACAGGCAAATAATATGCTTGTGATGAACACAAAAGAATCGACAGATATGCCTTTCTATGGTACGGTATATGGTACCGGGAATGTATTGCTCTCTGGAAACGCCATACAGGGGCTCGATGTAAATGTGGCCATGACTACAAATCGAAATACTACCTTTACCTATATTAATGGTAGTGTAGCATCGGCTACTAGCAATCAGTTTATCAAATTCGTGGATAAAACACCTCGTCGTACTATCCAGGATTCTGTTCAAGTAATCTCATATTACGAACAAATACAGCAAAAACGTCAGGAGGAGGAAGAGCAGAAAACAGATATCCGTTTGAATATTCTCGTGGATGCAACTCCCGATGCCACCATGCGAATCATTATGGACCCTATTGCCGGAGATTATATCAGCGGAAAAGGTACGGGAAATATCCGGACGGAATTTTATAATAAGGGCGATGTGAAAATGTTTGGTAATTACCGGATCAATCAAGGAGTATATAAATTTAGTTTGCAGGAAGTGATTCGTAAAGACTTTATTATCAAAGATGGAAGTACAATAACGTTCAATGGTGCACCTTTGGATGCTAACATGGACATACAAGCTTCATATACAGTGAACTCTGCCTCTTTGAATGATTTGATACCGGATGCTTCGGCTATTATACAACAACCCAATGTGCGTGTAAATTGTATCATGAATCTAAGTGGTATGCTGGTACGACCGACTATCAAACTGGGTATTGAGCTTCCGAATGAAAGAGATGAAATACAAACATTGGTACGTAATTATATCAGTACGGAAGAGCAAATGAATATGCAGATTCTTTATTTGCTGGGTATTGGCAAGTTCTATACGGAAGATGCCCGTAATAATAATCAGAATTCGAATGTGATGTCATCGGTGCTCTCATCTACTCTCTCCGGCCAGTTGAACAATGTACTTTCACAGGTCTTTGAAACGAATAACTGGAATATCGGTACGAATTTGAGTACGGGTGATAAGGGTTGGACAGACATGGAAGTAGAAGGTATTTTGTCGGGACAATTATTGAATAACCGTTTATTGATAAACGGAAACTTCGGTTATCGGGATAATCCGATGGCTAATACTAACTTTGTAGGAGACTTTGAAGCAGAATGGCTGATTACCCGTTCGGGAGATATTCGTTTGAAGGCTTATAATGAGACAAATGACCGTTATTACACAAAAACAAACTTGACTACACAAGGTGTAGGTATCATGTATAAAAAGGATTTCAATAAATGGAGTGATCTATATTTCTGGAATAAATGGCGGTTACGCAATAAGCGGAAACGGGAAGAAGCTGAAAAGGTGAAACCGCAACAAACGGACAGCATCACTGATAAAACTGCTAAATCGGCAGTGAAAAG
>DXOJ01000483.1:2984-4015 GCA_019412865.1 Bacteroides sp.
CCCCAGGAATTATGTCATCGTTTGTTGTTTGTGAGAATTATGTTTCAGAATTATGCACTTTGACCTATGAAAGGACAGTACTGTTCTCGCCTATGTTTACTACTTTATCTACATCCCCCTTCTCAAGTTCAATTCGATAATATATGCTACCATCTGCTTTTTCAATATACTCCGCTTCGTCAAAACGATATTCTCCATATTGATTATTGAGAGTATTGTTTACTGCTTCAGGCAATTCATTCTGACGTATTTCCCATGAAGTAGAATACCAATTTCCAGTCTGGTTGAACAATACATCTTTTGAGATTCCATTATGAATGATATCTACCTCTGTAAATCCAAAATCCCAATCATTTCTATCATCTTCAACGTCTACTTCCATGATTCTTGCATTCGGATACTTTTCATTGATGAAGTTTTTCATAGCTTCAGTCAATTGTACAGGAAGATGTTCGCTGTTATCATCATCAGTGTCTACAATGCTTTTAATCAGAGTTCCATCAGCAGAATAATACAAATCGACCTCCTGATTCTGCTTTTCGACTTCAATTACGAAAACAGTTTCAACGCCTGTCCGTTCCAGTTTGTCTATATCATCCCGCTTCCATGAGGCATATTCGCTGTTCTCAAAAGACATTTTTACTGCTTGTGGTAATGCATTGTAAGGAATGTCCGTTTCTGTCATTTGCCATTTACCATCTTGGGTGAACCATGCAGATGCTTCATATCCGTCATAGAAATCTGCTACATAATATCCAGACTTAGTTTCCCACTTCACATTTGCAGCATTAGGGAATTTGGATGAAAATGCACTTTGAAGTTCGGCAGGAACAGCTATTGAACCATCGTCATCGTTGTCACAACTTTGCAGACTCCATGTGACGCTTAGTGCCAGTAAAAGTGTATAAATCTTTAGTTTCATCTTTGTTCAATTTAAATAGGTTTAGAAATCAATATCAATCAAATTAAATTTCAGGTCAAACTTCAGTTCCGTACGGTTGGACAGTTTTACTTCATAATCTTTCTTATCT